>JBBKVT010000232.1:0-2885 GCA_037968535.1 Paracoccaceae bacterium | reverse complement strand
CGAAAGCCGATCTCGGTCGGGTTTGGAAGGCGCAGGCGCTCATAAAGCTCCATGGCGTCTTCCTGCGCCTCAAGCCGTTTCTTGATACGATAATGAATGGGCGCCTCAGTGTGCTGATCGATGATCCGGTGCGAGGGGTTGAAGGAGGCGGCCGCCGACTGAGCCACATAGGCTATGCGCGAGCCGCGTAGCGCCCGACGTTCGCCTTCAGTCGCTGTCGTCAGCTCCATTCCATCGAATTCGATCGAGCCCGCTGAGATCCGGGTGCCGTCGCGGGCGTAGCCCATCGCTCCGGCGCCAATCGTGGATTTTCCGGCGCCGGATTCGCCGATGAGCCCCATGACCTCGCCGCGGTGTAGTGTAAGATCAATGCCTTTTATGATCTCGACCCATTTCTCGTCCGAATAGCCTTCGATCATTAGGCCACGGATTTTTAGAATCACGTCTTTTTTCTTCGGCATCTCACATCTCCTTCAGGCCGGATGACCGGAACAGCATCCAATCGACGACGAAGTTAACCGAAACGGTAAGCAGAGCGATGGCCCCCGCCGGGATCAAAGGCGTTATGTCTCCGAACGAAATCAGTGTCGCGTTCTCGCGCACCATCGAGCCCCAGTCGGCGGTGGGCGGTTGGATGCCGAGGCCGAGAAATGAAAGTCCGGCGATCAGAAGGAAAACGAAACAGAACTCCAGCCCGAATTCGGCGATCAGAGGCGCGGTCGAGTTGGGCAGGATCTCCTTGCGGATCAGGTACCAATCGCCCTCGCCTCGAAGTTTCGCAGCCTCGATGAAATCCATGACGACGATGTTGCCCGCCACAGCCCGCGTCAGACGGAACACGCGAGGCGAATAGATAATGGCGACGACTATGACGATCACAGTAAGGCTGGTGCCGAAGATCGACAGGATAAGAAGCGCAAAAATCAGTGAAGGCACCGACATGATGACATCTGCCGTACGACCCATGAGCTGGTCGAACCACCCGCCTTTAGTTGCCGCGAGCAGGCCCGCAAGCGCACCCATAAGGAAGGCAAGGACCGTCGCGACAACGGCAATGCCCACCGTGTTCCGCGCGCCGTAGATGATCCGGCTGAACATGTCGCGGCCAAGCTGATCGGCACCGAGGATCATGTTTGGATCCGCTGGCGCAAATGCTGATGCAATCACCTCGCTCTCCCCGTGGGGTGCAATCCAGGGGGCGAAGAATCCGGCGATGGCATATGTAAAGATCACAAACATACCGAACGCTGCGGTCAGGGGCGCAGTGCGCAACTCTTTGGCCAGGTTCTTGGAGGTGATTGCTATCAGGAATTCCCGGAACGCGTAGGACGTGCCCGCTGCCAACGCCAAAGCGCCGGCCGAGACTGCGACAAAGC
This sequence comes from Paracoccaceae bacterium, assembly GCA_037968535.1. Taxonomy (GTDB): domain Bacteria; phylum Pseudomonadota; class Alphaproteobacteria; order Rhodobacterales; family Rhodobacteraceae; genus JAHEAO01. The sequence goes on along the minus strand of JBBKVT010000232.1, from coordinate 1,509 downwards.
GCAGCGCGGCAACACCACCGATGATGCCCAGAACGAAGGATACCAAGGTCAGCGAAAAGAGGAGCAGGAAAACCGCTCTGCGATTGTAATACGCTGCGAGGCAGGATGCCCCGATGAGGGCGGCATAATAGCCAATGACGAAGACGCTCATTATTTGCCCTCCTTATTTCGGGTGCCTAAGGCGGGGGTTGGTGAGAATCGCTCCCACGTCGGCCGCGAGGTTGAGAAGGATGAAGGTGGCGGCGAAAATGAGGCAACAGGCCTGCACGATCGGGAAGTCACGCTTCGCGACTGCATCGACAAGAAGCTGGCCAATGCCTGGATAGACGAACACCACTTCGACCAGAACCACACCAGTGACTAGATAGGCCAAATTAAGTGCGACGACATTGATGATCGGGGCCCATGCGTTAGGCAAGGCGTGCCGAACGATGACCTTCCAGGGCGGCGTTCCCTTTAGTCTGGCCATCTCGATGTAAGGCGAGGCCAATAGGTTGATGATCGCCGCGCGCGTCATTCGCATCATGTGCGCGGTCACGACGAGGACGAGGGTTAACGCCGGCAGGAATGTTCTTTCCAGCAAGTCGGGAAAGCTCATATCCGCGCTCAGACTCGCGATCGCGGGAAACATTTGCCATTTGACGGCGAAAAACAGGATCAGGACATATCCGAGAAAGAATTCCGGGGAAGAGATCGAGGTCAGAGCCAGCACGTTGGCAACCCGATCGAAAATTGAGTTACGTAAAAGCGCTACGATGATGCCAAGCACGATTGAGAAGGGCACCGCTATGGCGGCCGCGTAGGTCGCAAGAAAGAGGGTGTTGACGAACCTGTCGAATATTGCAGCGGTCACGCGCTCACCCGTCACCAGCGAGACTCCGAAGTCTCCTCTGACAACGCCGCCAAGCCACTCAAGATAGCGGATTGGGGCCGGACGGTCGAGACCAAGCTTTTCGCGAAGTGCGGCAAGCGTTTCTTCGGTGGCGCTCTGTCCCAGGACCGCCTGAGCGATATCCCCCGGCAGCAGCTCAACTGCAAAAAAGATAAGGATCGAGACGACTAGCAGCGTCAGCAATCCCAACCCGAGCCGTTTTCCAACGAGCCTCAGGATGTCGCCCATTTCGTCCCTCCTGTCTTCTTACGCCGATTCATTCCGCCAGCGTTTATTGTTTTGCCAATCGATGCGGCAAAGGATGCGCGCCCGGTCCCCCGGACACGCATATTTACGGTTTCCGAGCAGTCAGCCTAACCAGTGAACCACCAACGGCTGGCCGCGCGAGCGCCATCGCATTCCCAACTGGCTGCAAGTGCGTCCGGAACGCCGACATTCGAGCGGTGCGCATAAACGAAGTTGTTGAAGAACGGGATGACAGTTCCGCCATCGTCGCGCGCAAGCGTCGCCATCTCGGCATACATCTCGCTGCGTCGCGCATCGTCCAGTTCCGCCTTCGCTTGCAGAAGGAGCTTGTTGAAGGCCTCGTTCTGCCAGCGGCTTTCGTTCCAGGCTGC
>JBBKVT010000231.1:0-4770 GCA_037968535.1 Paracoccaceae bacterium | reverse complement strand
GCTTTGCGTCAGGTGCCGGATTTGGATATTTTTGGACAAATGATGTTGATGGTTCGGGCAACAGCGCCCGAGGGGTAGTATGGCAAAGAACACAAGCGGGCGTGGGACGCGGGATTTGCGGGTCAAGGTCAAGACCGCCCGCGGTCGGCGGCTGAGTTCGACGCTGTGGCTCGAACGGCAACTGAACGATCCCTATGTCAAGATGGCGAAGGCCGAGGGCTATCGCGGGCGGGCCGCGTTCAAGATACGCGATCTCGATGACAAGTACCGGTTTCTGGTGCCGGGCGCGCGGATCGTCGATCTGGGCTGCGCCCCTGGCGGCTGGTGCCAGATTGCGGTGGAGCGGGTGAATGCGCTCGGTCGAAAGCCGGGCAAGGCCGTGGGCACCGTGCTGGGCGTCGATCTGCAGGTGGTCGAGCCGATCGCGGGGGCAGAGCTGCACCAGCTTGATTTTCTGGAAGACGGCGCCGACGACAAGGTCAAGGATTGGCTGGGTGGCAAGGCCGATGTCGTGATGTCGGACATGGCGGCGGCCAGTTCCGGGCACAAGCAGACCGATCACAACCGGATCATCGCGCTGTGCGAGGCGGCGGCGTATTTCGCCTTTGACGTGCTCGAAGAGGGTGGCACCTTCGTGGCCAAGGTTCTGGCCGGCGGCGCAGAGGCGGACTTGCAGGCACTTCTGAAGCGGAAGTTCACCAAGGTCGCGAATGTGAAGCCACCCGCCAGCCGGGCGGATTCATCCGAGAAGTTCGTCGTGGCGACCGGGTTTCGCGCCTGAGGACGGCTGTATTTTTGCAAGGCGACTGACTTCGCGCGGCTTTGTGCTACGCTGACGGAGTAGCGCGTGACCACCGGCTCGCACGTTGCTTCGAATCGGGGGCTGGTTGTCCGGGCGGATCGTTCATCTCACGATCGATCTGCGCGAAACGGTAGTCATGTTCGCCCATATGGTCAAAAAAGTATCGGTGACCTGACGGAACCGTAGTAGTCTGATTGCGTGGCTTGGCTTACCCTTTTCCTACTGGGCCGCTTCATAAAGAGGCCCGATGGGAGGGCGTCGGCTGCGGGTGCGAAACCGGGGCGGCGCAGGGAGGAAACAGGATGAACCCTGATCTGGAGGTCGTTCAGATTGGCAAAGGCGAGTCGTTCACGGCTTGGGAGCATGGCTACCCATTCCGCACCGTTCGCTGGCATTTTCATCCCGAATACGAAATTCATCACGTCGTTGCGACCACCGGCCGGTTCTTCATCGGCGATTTCATCGGCAAGTTCGAACCAGGCAATCTGGTTCTGACCGGTCCCAACCTGCCGCATAACTGGGTCAGCGAAGTCGCAGCAGAAGAACAAGTGCCGCTGCGCAGTCGGGTGGTTCAGTTCACCGAGGCCTTCATCTCGGATGCGATGGAGGTCTTCCCGGAACTTGCCGCTTGCGCCGACCTGCTGGACAAAAGCCGCAGAGGTGCAGTGTTCTCGTCCGCGACAGCCGATCAGGTTGCACCGATGCTGGCCGAGCTGGTGACCGCGACAGGCGTGCGCCGGGTCGAGATTTTCATGTCCGTTCTCGGGTCGCTCAGCCGGGCCGCGGACACACGCACACTTACAAGTACTGGGTATTTGCCGGATCCGTCAGGGTTCATGTCGACCGGCATCAACGAAGCGCTGGCCTTTATCAACGCCAATCTGACAGAGCCGTTCAGCGAGATTGACCTGGCCCGGATCGCGGGCCTGAGCGCGGGTGCGTTTTCGCGCAGTTTTCGCCGCCATACCGGGCTGGGGCTGGTGAAGTATGTCAACCGGTTACGGATCAATCTGGCGTGCCAGATGCTGATGCGGCCCGAGCAAATGAGCATCACCGATGTCTGCTTTTCGTCGGGTTTCAATAACCTGTCGAACTTCAATCGCCAGTTTCAGGCGCAAAAGGGCATGACGCCATCGCGGTTCCGCGACCTGCTGGCAGAAAACATCGGCGCGGTGGAGGCCGCGTGAAGAGAGTTAAGACAGGGAGGATCTGTGCGCATTGGCGTCAGAAGTACAGGGCGCCAGCTGATACGCACGGGGAAGTGCCTGACCTGACACCGACTGGAACGTGGCAGAAATGAACGGCGGCAAAGTGGCTTTGTCACCGCAGGATGAAGATTTGCCTCGAGACAGTCGACCTAACCCGGAGTGACATGACCCAAGCGCTTCGGGCAGACGATCAGTGGTCACCATGGAGGAAGAAATATGAAACTATTCGCAACAAGGCTGACGGGCGCCGCTGCTCTGGTGGTAACCCTGTTGGGCAGTTCTGCCGCGATGGCGCAGCAAAGCGGCACCGTCGCATTTTTGATGCCTGACCAGGCATCGACCCGCTACGAAGAGCATGACTTTCCGGGCTTCAAGGCCGAGATGGACAAGCTTTGCCCCGATTGCACGGTGATCTATCAAAACGCCAATGCCGATGTGGCGCTGCAACAGCAGCAGTTCAATTCGGTCATCACGCAGGGCGCGAAGGTCATCGTTCTGGACCCGGTCGATTCGGCGGCTGCCGCGTCGCTGGTAGCGCTGGCCCAGAGCCAGGACATCAAGGTAATCGCCTATGACCGTCCGATCCCGGATCAGACCGCGGACTATTATGTCTCGTTCGACAACGAAGGCATTGGATTTGCCATCGCGCAATCGCTGGTCGATCATCTCAAGGCGACAGGCGTGCCAGCCGACAAGGGCGGGGTGTTGCAGATCAACGGGTCTCCGACCGATGCGGCAGCCGGGCTGATCCGCGACGGCATCGACCGGGCACTGGACGCCAGCGGCTACACGACGCTTGCCGAATTCGACACGCCGGATTGGGCGCCGCCCAAGGCGCAGGAATGGGCCAGCGGCCAGATCACCCGGTTCAGTGCCGACATCGTCGGCGTGGTTGCGGCTAATGACGGCACCGGCGGCGGTGCGATTGCGGCGTTCAAGGCGGCCGGCGTTGATCCGGTTCCCCCGGTCACCGGTAACGACGCAACCATTGCGGCGCTGCAGCTGATCATCGCGGGCGACCAGTACAACACCATTTCCAAACCGTCCGAGATCGTTGCCGCAGCCGCGGCCAACGTGGCCTACAAGATGCTGCAGGGTGAGACCCCGGCAGCCGAGACCACGCTTTACGACACCCCGTCGCAATTGTTTGTGCCGGCCGTCGTGACACGTGAGAACATCAAGGAAATCGTGTTCGACTCTGGCGTGACTGCGGCCGCCGATGTCTGCACGGGCCGTTACGCAGAAGGCTGCGCAGAACTGGGTATCCAGTAAGCGCGGCACCAAGCGGTCGGCTGGCTGCCACTCCCGCGGCCAGCCGACGAACCTGCACCCCGGGGTGCAGATCAGAAGGACGATTGCATATGATCAAGACATCCGAAGAAGTGATCCCCAAGGGGGAACGTATCCTCAGCCTGAAGGGAATATCGAAGAATTTCGGCGCGGTTTCGGCGCTGACCGATATCGATCTTGACGTTCACGCGGGCGAAGTAGTTGCGCTGGTCGGAGACAACGGGGCAGGGAAATCAACGCTGGTCAAGATCCTGGCCGGGGTCCATCAGGCATCGTCGGGGACGATTTCTTTTCATGGCCGACCGGTCACGATGGCAAGTCCCAGTGATGCGCTCGATCTTGGGATCGCCACGGTCTTTCAGGATCTCGCGCTTTGCGAGAACCTTGATGTCGTCGCCAATATCTTTCTTGGGCAGGAACTTGGCCCCTATCATCTGGACGAAGTGGCGATGGAGGTCCGTGCCTGGACCTTGTTGAACGAGTTGGCTGCGCGCATACCATCGGTCCGCGATGTCGTTGCCTCGTTGTCCGGCGGGCAGCGCCAGACCGTGGCGATTGCGCGCTCGTTGCTGCTGGATCCCCGGATCATTATGCTGGACGAACCGACCGCAGCACTGGGCGTGGCCCAAACGGCAGAAGTGCTGAACCTCGTCGAGCGGGTGCGCGACAAGGGGCTGGGCGTGATCATGATCAGCCATAACATGGAAGACGTGCGCGCCGTGGCCGACCGGATCGTTGTGCTGCGCCTTGGCCGGAACAACGGCGTATTCACTCCAGAGGCCAGCAATCAGGAACTTGTCGGCGCCATCACCGGCGCCACTGACAATGCCGTGTCTCGACGCGCCGAACGCACCGGCGAACGCGATCTTGCGCCGGAGGTGCAATCATGACCAACCAGACCAAACCCGCAACAATGCTCGACCGCAGCGACGTGCGCGTCACCCATGCGGTGGGTATCGGCGGCACGATCAGCGCCTTCTTCGACCGGGTGAAGTCGGGCGACCTGGGGTCGTTGCCGGTGGTCGTCGGCCTTGTAATCATCTGGACGGTGTTCACAGTGCTGAACCCGATTTTCCTGTCCTCGAACAACCTGGTGAACCTGTTGTTCGATTGCTCGACGGTCGGTGTCATCGCGCTTGGCATCGTCTGCGTGCTGATGCTGGGCGAGATCGACCTCTCCGTCGGCTCGATGAGCGGTGTCGGATCCGCACTTGTCGGTGTGCTATGGGTCAACCAGGGAATGCCACTGCTCGTCGCGATTGCCGCCGCACTTGCTGTCGGGGCGGTGATGGGGTTCCTCTATGCCTCGCTGCGCACCCGTCTGGGGATGCCCAGTTTCGTCTCGACGCTCGCCGGTCTGCTGGCGCTGCTGGGCCTGCAACTTTACATGCTGGGCTCGACCGGGTCGATCAACCTGCCCTACGGATCGGGTTTCGTCAGTTTCGGGCAGTTGATGATCATGCCCGACTG
>JBBKVT010000230.1:0-10368 GCA_037968535.1 Paracoccaceae bacterium | reverse complement strand
CTCGGAATTGAACAGGCGCAGCCGATGCGACAGGTTGTCTTCGTCGATGACCGAGTTGAAATTCTCGAACAGGAACGACAGGGCTTCGCCTTCATCCAGGCCCGCTTCACGCGAGAACGCCTTGAGCTTGCGGTAGCCGTCTTCGGTCATGGCGACGGGAAAACGTCGGGTCAGGCGGAAGCGCTTGGGCATGTTGGTCCTCTCGTCAATTTGTCCCCGGACCGTCCCCAAAAAGGTCCGGGGACGGTCCCGTGAGTGAACCTGTCCCTAGAACTCTTCGGCAGCCAGTGCCATCACAGTCTCTGCGCCAGAGGAGATACGCGCAAGGTGCATCGCAGTGGCGGGCAAATGCCGGGCCATGTAATAGCGGCCGGTGGCGATCTTGGTGCGGTAGAATGCGGCGTCGTCTGTCCCTGCGTCCAGTGCCAGTTGCGCGGCTTTTGCCATCCGCGCCCACATCAGGCCAAGGCAGACATGGCCCATCATGTGCATGAAATCGTTTGATCCCGCGAGCGCGTCGTTCGGGTTCTTGATGCCCTGTTGCATGAAATACATCGCTGCGGACTGCAAGTCCTTGGACCCCGCCTTGAGCGGGTCGAGGAAATCTGCCTTCAGCGACGCGTCTTCTTCGTTGTTCTTGATGAAATCCTTGACGATTTCGAAGAACGCCATCACGTGCTTGCCGCCGTCTACCGCCAGTTTGCGACCGACGAGATCAAGCGCCTGGATGCCGTTGGCGCCTTCGTAGATCTGAGTGATGCGGGCGTCACGGGCAAACTGGCTCATGCCATGTTCCTCGATATAGCCATGGCCGCCGTAGACCTGCTGGGCCTGGATCGCCATCTCGAAGCCCTTGTCGGTCTGGAAGCCCTTTATGACCGGGGTCAGCAGGGAAATCAGGCCGTCGGCATTCGCATCCGACATGCGGTGCGCCCGGTCGATCAGCTTTGCGCCCCAGAGGGTGAAGGCACGGGCGCCTTCGACGAAGCTTTTCTGATCCATCAGGCTGCGGCGGATATCGGGATGGACGATCAGCGGGTCGGCGGGGCCGTCAGGATTTTCCGCGCCGGTGACGGCGCGTCCCTGCAGCCGGTCACGTGCGTAGTTGACCGCATTCTCGTAGGCGACGGCGGCTTGGGAATAGCCTTGCAGGCCGACGCCGATACGGGCCTCGTTCATCATCGTGAACATGGCGCGCATGCCTTTGTGCAGATCACCCAGAAGGTAGCCGGTCGCGCCGTCGTAGTTCATCACACAGGTGGCATTGCCGTGAATGCCCATCTTTTCCTCGATGCTGCCGACGGTGACGCCGTTGCGCTGACCAAGGGTGCCGTCCTCTTTGAGGAGGAATTTCGGCACGATGAACAGCGAAATCCCCTTGGTGCCTTCGCCGCCGCCGGGGGCCTTGGCGAGCACCAGATGGATGATGTTGTCCGACAGGTCATGTTCGCCAGCAGAGATGAAGATCTTCTGGCCAGTGATCTTGTAGCTGCCGTCGTCCTGCGGGTCGGCCTTGGTGCGCATCAGTCCCAGATCCGTGCCGCAATGCGGTTCGGTCAGGTTCATAGTGCCGGTCCAGTCGCCTGCGACCATGTTGGGCAGGTAGGTCGCCTTTTGTTGATCCGTGCCGTGGGCGTGGATCGCGGAATAAGCGCCGTGCGTCAGCCCCTGATACATGTTGAACGCCATGTTGGCGGAGACGAACATTTCGCCCACCGATGTCGCCAGAAGATAGGGCATTCCCTGACCGCCGAAGTCCGGATCGCAGTCCAGTCCCATCCAGCCGCCGGCCTTCATCTTGTCGTAGGCGTCCTTGAACCCAGTCGGCGTGCGCACCACGCCGTTTTCCAGCGCGCAGCCTTCGCGGTCGCCGACCATGTTCAATGGTGCAAGGACCTCGGATGCCAGACGACCGGCCTCGTTCAGCACCGCTGCGGTGAAATCCTGTTCCAACTCGTCGTAGCCGGTGATGCCCGAATGGGTGACATCAAGCACGTCGTGAAGCAGGAATTGCATGTCGCGGATCGGCGCTGTGTAGGTCGGCATCGCGGTTCTCCCGGGCTCGTACTATTCTGCGGCTTTGGTCGCGGTGAACTCTGCCAGGGCGCTTTCGCCCCATGTAAGCTGTTCTCTCAATGCGCCGATGGCGTCGGTCAGTTCATTGCGCTGCGTCTCCATCTCGCGCAGTCGCTTGACGGCAAGTTCGAACGTTCTGGTCAATTGGGTCTGACCTTGATCGCCGATGTCGTACATATCAAGAAGCTGACGGATTTCTTCAAGCGAGAAACCGAAACGCTTGCCGCGCAAGATCAGCTTCAGCCGTGCCCTGTCGCGTTTGGTGAACAGACGTTTCTGGCCCTCGCGGATCGGAAACAGAAGCTCTTTCGCTTCATAAAAGCGCAGCGTCCGCGGCGTGGCATCGAAGGCGTCGCACATCTCGCGGATCGTCATTAGTGTATCAGTCATTCAAATCCCTCCTGAGACTGCATTTCCGGTTTCAGGTGCGTCGGATTGCGAGTTCACGCAAGGGAAGGCCGGACCTCAGAAGATTTAACGCTGCGTCATTTCAGTGGAAGTAGAACTATTGGAAAAGTGACCCAGCGTCAGGCGCAACTAAATTGGCCCCTCGATGTGACTACAAAAGGGAGCTGTCGAGATTTCCTGTCGTATTTCAGTCGTCCGACTCCTCGCTGCCGTCACGCAGGGCCTGTAGATCGGTGATTGTCTGGGTCAATTCTTCCTGTTGTTGACGCAACACCGCCAGCTGTCGGTCCGCATACTCGATCCAGATTTTCATCTGCGCTTTCGAGCCTTCGGTTTCACGCATTTCAAGCCATTGCCGGATCTCTTCCAGCGAAAACCCGAACCGGCGACCGCGCAGGATCAGTTTCATGCGAGCCACCTCGCGCGGGGTATAGAACCGGCTGCGACCCTCTTTGTCGGGTTCCAGCAACTCGATATATTCGTAATACCGCAACGTGCGCGGCGTCACGTCAAACGTGCTACACATTTCCTTGAATGAGAGGCGTTTGACTGACATGGCTGCGAACCCCGTTTCCATCGTAAAGGGTTCGCAGCGTCGGTGCAATTGTCCGATCGCGGGTCAGTTCATGAAGTTCGGAGCCAGCAGATAGAACCCATAGCCGACAATCAGCGCCGGAATCGAGGAAAAGAGCGTCGCGTAAAAGGCGGCGCGTGGTTCCAGCGCAATGGCGGGGAAAAGGGCGTCGCCGTCGTTCGAGATCGCGTTTCCGATCAGCGCCGCGAACGGAATGACTCCGTTCACATAGAGTGTCGTGACCAGAACCTGCGGGCCACAGCCCGGAATGAAACCGATCACGATGGCAATCAGCGGAAGCAGTGGTGCAACCGAGTTGAACAAGCCGGGGATGTCGAGACCGGCATATTGCGCGGCATAGTCGTAGGCAAGATAAGCGCCGATGACCCAGACCGAAATGAACGAAGTCTCTTCGGCCATTCGGGTGATGGGCGCATCCTTGGAGTTCGACATCGCTTGTAACGGCGACGTTGCCCAGATGAACAGGCCGATCGCAGCGCCTGTCAGCGCCACCAATTGCACCGGCACCCCAAACAGGTTGGTGAGGGTGATCTGGGCCAACTGCGCGCCGCCGACGACCAGTCCGGGCAGAACCAGAAGGAGATACAGGTAATCCTGCATCCGGATCTTTCCAATCAACGGCGCAAACTCGCAAGAGCCGGTCGAGCGCGGTGTCATGTCGATGCGATTGAACCGATCAACGAACCAGCCGGACAGGATGCCGACCGTGAACGAAAGCGGCAGGACCACAAGGGCTGCATCGGGGCGCGTCGCGATCAACAGGAACGCCGCGTCGCCCATTGTGGCCGTCAGCGTCGCCACGACCGCGCCAAATCCGACATTGCCAGAGGAATAGGCGGCCACGACGACGACCGCCCCGCCACAGCCGGGGGTTGCACCCAGCAAGGCCGCCATCGGGACTTGAAAACCGCGGGCGTTCTTCAGCGATGCGCCTATGTCGAACCGGAACAGCCGTTCGGCGCCGTAAAACAGCAGCAGAGTTGCGGCAACGAAAACCGAGACCTGAACGAAGGCATCAGTGATCAGTTTCCGCGTCAGTTCGCCAAGCGGCGATGGCCAAGCCGCGAGCGTCAGTATGACGGCAGCCACAAGCGCGCGCTTCAAACGAAATGGACCGGCCCGATCGGGCGCGGCACCGACATCGCGGATCGTTGCAAGCGTGGCTTCAGAGGTGGAGGACATGGTTACTGCTCTTGCGAATTATTCGCATTTGCAGAAGATAGCACTTGCAGGGCGGTTTGCAAGGGCCAATAAGGAAGGCCCGACCTGAGCGCGCGAGTTTAGAATGCCGGACCGCAAGACCTTGATTGCAAAGCAATTCATTCAGGCCTTGCCGCATTCCGTCGCGCTGGGGATGGAACTTGTCGAGATCGGCGACGGTGTTGCGGTCATCAGCATGCCATATGATCCCCGCCTGATCGGTGACCCGGACACGGGGGTGATCCACGGCGGCGCGGTGTCTGCTTTGATGGACACTTGCGGCGGCGCTGCGGTGATGAGCCACCCGACAAAGGCCAGCGGAACCGCGACGCTTGATCTGCGGATTGACTACATGCGTCCCGCGACGCCGGGCCAAACGATCACAGCGCGGGCAGAATGCTACCATGTCACGCGATCGGTCGCGTTCGTGCGGGCGACGGCGACGGATGAAGACACGGCGCGCCCCGTGGCCTCGGCGACCGGAGCGTTCACATTGGAGCGCCGTGCATGAGCCGTCCGCGTCCCGAACCGGTTCAGGTCATCAAGCAGCGCCGCGACGGCGCGTTGAAGGCGATCGTCGATGGCGTCCCATACGCGCGGTTCCTTGGTATCGTATTCGAGCGGCATGGCGACGAGTTGACGGCGGTGCTGCCGTTTGATGAGAAGCTGATCGGCAACCCCGCACTGCCGGCCCTGCACGGTGGCGCGACGGCGGCGTTTCTGGAAATGACCGCGATCATCGAACTGAGTTGGTCCGCGGTCTGGGAAGATCTGGAATCCGGGCGGCTGGATGTGAAGTCGCTGGATCCCGCGCATCCGCCTCGGTTGCCGAAAACCATTGATTTCACGGTGGATTATCTACGATCGGGTCTGCCCCGCGATGCCTATGCGCGGGCACGGGTGAACCGGTCGGGGCGGCGCTATGCCAGCGTCCATGTCGAGGGTTGGCAAGACAACCGCAGCCGGCTGTTCGCGCAGGCCACCGGGCATTTCCTGATGCCGCAGGTCGATGGCTGAGGCTTCCGTCGGGCCGCTGACCCATTCGCGCGTTCTGAAGATCGCGCTACCGATCGTGTTGTCGAATGCGACGGTGCCGATCCTGGGAGCGGTCGATACCGGTGTCGTCGGCCAGTTAGGGCTGGCAGCGCCGATTGGCGCGGTCGGGATCGGAGCGATCATCCTGGCGGCGATCTACTGGCTTTTCGGGTTCCTGCGGATGGGCACAACCGGGCTGGTGGCGCAGGCCAGGGGTGCGGGCGACGAGGGCGAGACCGGTGCGCTTCTGATGCGGGCGCTGATGATCGGCGTGGCGGCGGGTATCTGCGGAATCGCGTTTCAGGTCTTCATTTTCAAGGGTGCTTTCCTGCTGTCGCCGGCCTCTGCCGAGGTCGAGGGGCTGGCGCAGGATTACCTTTCGATACGGATCTGGGGGGCACCGGCGACGATTGCGCTTTACGCAGTCACCGGCTGGCTGATCGCGGTCGAACGAACCCGCGGCGTGCTGGTGTTGCAGCTTTGGATGAACGGGCTGAACATCGTTCTGGATCTGTGGTTCGTGCTGTCGCTGGGCTGGGGCGTCGAGGGCGTGGCGGTTGCGACGCTGATCGCTGAATGGAGCGGGCTGGCGCTGGGATTGTGGCTTTGCCGAGGGGCGTTCTTGGGGAATGCGTGGCGCGATTGGGCGCGCATTTTCGACCGGGTCAAGGTCCGGCGGATGATGGCGGTGAACGGCGACATCATGGTCAGATCCGTGATCTTGCAGGGAAGTTTTCTGACGTTCATGTTTCTGGGTGCGCGATTTGGCGATGTTACTCTGGCAGCCAATCAGGTCATCCTGCAGTTTCTGGAAATCACCGCTTTCGCGCTCGATGGATTCGCGTTCTCGGCCGAAGCGCTGGTCGGTGCGGCATTGGGGGCGCGGCAGCGGATGGTGCTGCGACGGGCCGCGATCCTGACCAGCCAGTGGGGTGTCGGCGTGTCGATTCCGCTGGCGCTTTTCTTTTTGGTGGCCGGGCCCTGGATGATAGACCTCATGGCGACCTCGCCGGAAGTGCGGGCCGAGGCGCGGGTGTTCTTGCCTTGGGTCGTCGCAGCGCCAGTCATTGGAATCTGGTCCTGGATGCTGGACGGAATTTTCATCGGGGCAACACGGACACGCGATATGCGGATCGCGATGACGATCTCTGCGGGAATTTACATTCTGGCGCTGCTGGCCTTTGTCGGCCCGTTCGAGAACCACGGATTATGGATGGCGCTGATGGTCTTGAACCTGAGCCGGGCGGTCACGCTGGGCTTGCGCTATCCGGCGCTGGAGGCATCAGCGGAGGGCTGAATCCGTGTCACGGATAAGTCCGGGAAAGGGGGGGCGCGCCAGAGTCAGAGCCATGTCTCGGTGTCGGTTCCAACGGCCTCTGCGACGTTCGCGAAGCCGTCACGCGCGAGAAGCTGGTCGAGCCCGTCCGCGATGCGGGGGGCAAGTGAGAGGCCCTGATAGACCATCGCCGTATACAACTGCACGGCAGAGGCCCCGGCGCGGATTTTGACATAGGCGTCCTGTGCCGAGGCGATGCCGCCGGTGCCGATCAACGGCAGCTTGCCGGAGGTGATATGCGAGAATCGGGCTAGAACTCTTGTGGACTTTTCGAACAGTGGAACGCCGGAAAGTCCGCCAGTTTCGGCTAATATAACACTTTTCAAACATTCACGTGATAAAGTCGTGTTCGTAGCGACAACTGCATCGACCCCCGAGGTCATTGCAACCTCAGCAAGTTCGTCAAGCTCGGCATCAGAGAGATCCGGCGAGATTTTCAGGAAGATCGGGATTGCGCGGGGCAGCTTTGCGCGGGTTTCCATCACACCCGTCAGTAGTTCGGCAAGCGCTGCCTTGCCCTGCAGATCGCGCAGACGTTCGGTATTGGGCGATGAGACGTTGACCGTGGCGAAATCCAGATATGCGCCGCAATGCGCCAACACCGTCGCGAAATCCTGCGCGCGGTCGGCGCTGTCCTTGTTGGCGCCAAGGTTCAGGCCAACCGGTATGCCCTTTGGGCGTTGCGCCAGACGCTGTGCGATCGCCTGCATCCCGTCGTTGTTGAAGCCGAAGCGGTTTATCACCGCGCGATCTTCGGCGAGCCGGAAAAGCCGCGGCTTTGAGTTGCCGTCTTGCGGGCGAGGCGTGGCGGCGCCGACCTCGATAAAGCCAAACCCGGCGCGGGACAGTTGAGGGATCGCCGTGGCGTTCTTGTCGAAACCTGCCGCAAGGCCAACGGGGTTCGGCAGATCGAGACCTGCGATCCTTGTTGCAAGACGCGAAGACGTCACTGGACCCGGAAGGGGGGCAAGGCCTCGGCGCAATGCCTTGAGCGCAAGGCCATGGGCGGTTTCGGGATCTAGATGCTGCAGAACGGCCAGGCCCAAACGTTCCGACAGGCTCATTCCAGGTTTTCCGGGAAGACATGCCCGTGTTCGCCGCGCGGCAGCGGATGATGCCAAAGTACGTCAGAGAGTTGCAGTGATCGGTAGAGATGCGGGAACAGCGCGCCGCCGCGTGAAGGTTCCCATTTCAGATCCGGCCCGAACCTGTCCGCATCGCACGCCAACAGCACAAGCCCGTTCTGATCGAAGAAGAACTTTGCGCAGGTTTCGCGGACTTGCTCGGCCGTCGAGAAATGGACATAGCCATCGGTGACGTCGACCGGCGCACCTGCGGTCACGCCGTAATGCCGAAGCTCGGCCCATTCAGGGGCGCGGAAAATCTTGTAGATCAGCATGAACCTGTGATGCCGCGTGTCGGACGCGCGGTCAATGAAATCCGTCATCCGTGGCTCATCTTCCAGTGCGACATTCGCGGCGAAGGACTTTGACTCGGCTGGCTTCTTGCCGCAATCATGCGGCAGCAATCAGCATTAGGAGAACGATATGAGAACCCGTATGCGCCGGATTTCGGCAATTCTTATGGGCGCCAGTGCCGTCGGCGCGCTAACCGCAATGCCAGTGGCAGCCGAGTCGGTCAAACTGACAATTTTGGGCGTGGGAGACGCCTATTCGTTTGCTGAAGAGGATGGACGTGGCGGATTTGCCCGCCTGAACGCGGTCGCGAAAGCAGAACGCGCGGCCAATCCCAATACGCTTTACGTCTTCGATGGAGACATGCTGTCGCCGTCGCTTCTGTCGGGCTTCGACAAGGGTCAGAACACGATCGATCTGACCAATCTGGTACCCTTCGACATTGCCGTGCCTGGCAACCACGAGTTCGATTTCGGACCGGAAAACTTCATGGAGAAGATGGCGGCCTCGAATTACCCGTGGGCTGCGATCAACATCACCAATGCCGACGGCTCGCCGATCGAGGGGCTGGGCGGCGTGATGATGAAAGAAGTGGGCGGCGTAAAGGTGGCGCTGATCCCGGTGGCGCAAGACACCTCGCCCGAAGTATCGGACACCGGGGATCTGAAGTTCGGGCCGACGGTCGAATCCGGTATTGCCGCCGCCAAGGCCGCGCGCGAAGAGGGGGCCGATCTTGTCGTGGGCGTTGTGCAGACCAACATGGACAATGATCGCGCGCTGATCGCCAGCGGCGCCTTTGACGTCATCATGTCGGGCGACGATCATTCATATGCCACCTCGTATGACGGTCGGACCGCCTATGTGGAAACCTCGATCGACGGGCGGTTCCTGTCGCCGGTCGACATCATGGTAGAGATCGGTGCAGATCAGGACGGCAAACGCACGATCGACTGGGTGCCGATGTTCCGGTTCATCGATACCGCCAATGTCGAGCCGGATCCCGATTCTCAGGCGATGGTCGATGAATTCACGGCGAAGCTGGATGAAAGCCTGAACATCGAAATCGGCACAACGGCCGGCGCGCTGGATTCGCGGCGCAACGTCGTGCGGGGCGAGGAATCGGCGATGGGCAACCTGATCGCCGATGCGATCCGGGATGCAACAGGGGCCGAAATCGCGATCGCCAACGGCGGCGGGATCCGGGCGGACCGGACCTATGATCCGGGAACGGTGCTGACGCGGCGTGATATCCTGACCGAACTGCCGTTTGGCAACGTCACGGTGCTGACGGAGATCACCGGCCAGCAAGTTCTGGATGCGTTGGAAAATGGTGTGAGCCAGGTCGAGACCGGTGCCGGGCGGTTCGCGCAAGTTTCGGGCATGACCTATGTTTATGATCCGACGGCGCCCGCAGGGTCGAGGATCGCCTCTGTCATGGTTGACGGGGCCGAACTGGATGTGAACAAGGTCTACAAGTTGGCGACCAACGACTATGTTCTCGGCGGCGGCGATGGCTACGGCGCGGTGGGTGGCGGCAAGGTGCTGATCAATGCCGGCAACGGCAACCTGATGGCCAATGACGTGATGGACTACGTGTCGAAGATGGGCACGGTGAACAGTGCCGTCGAAGGCCGGATCAAGGTCGTCGGTCAGTAGGTTTACACTCTGGCGATGAAACACGGCCCCGCCGGTTTGCACTGGCGGGGCTTTTTCGTGGCTGGCGTGCGGGGCGGGCGTCAGGGAGAATCGAGCCGGGTATTTTGATCAGATGATCAGCGCGGGTCAGGCCGTTCCACCGATGGTCCAGCCGCGATGTTCGGTGCCGAACATCTCATGGCCCTCTTTGGTCACGGTTACAGTGTCCTCGAGCTTGATGAAGCCGCGTTTGGGATGCAGCATGGTGGTTTCGATCGACAGCACCATGCCGGCTTCCAGCGGGCTGTCGGCGTCGGTGCCTTCGTAAGCGACGGGGTGGTTGGTCATCAGAAACGGGGCCTCGTGGCTGATCAGGCCCATGCCGTGAGCAAAGAAATCCGTACAGGCGGCGTTGGGCTGGCTGGCGAGGGTCTTCTGACCGTGGGCGATCATCTCGCCGCCCGTCGTGCCGGCTTTAACGCGAGTGAAGGCAGCTTGCTGAGTGGTTTCGACCTCTGCCAGCAGGTCTTGCAGCTCGGCATCGGGTTCGCCCAGCACGCCCATGCGGCAGATGTCGCCGATGTAGCCATCGAGGTTACCGCCGGAGTCGATCGAGAGGACTTCGCCTTTTTTCCAGCGCTGGTCCGAGGCGGCGCGGTTGTGGCTGG
>JBBKVT010000229.1:0-6848 GCA_037968535.1 Paracoccaceae bacterium | reverse complement strand
GCCGGTCTCGCAGCGCGTGGTGATCGTGCCCGCTTGCATCAGATCGCGCAATCGCGCCTCATCAAGACCGAAGCCATCGGCCACCAGAGCTGCCTCCACAGTGATCTGTCCATCGCCGATACTGAACGCACTCATTTCGCCACGCGCCAATGGTCTTTGCTGGTTGCGATGGTGGCGAAATGATCGGCCCCAACCTGTGGAACCACATTCAGCGCATCAGCCTCCGCCTCATTATCCTTGCGCAGGTTGTCACGGATGCCGACATCGAGTTGCGTTTTCTTCACCGCGAGCCGGCCGAGTCTTACCGCAAGACCATGGCCTTCGGTCGGTGTGGGAGTGACTAGACTGGACAGCCAGCTATCCATTGATTTCCTCCTTTGGTGTTGGGTCGGTCGGTTCGTCCGGCGCTGACAGTATACGTGCTGCATCGCCATCAGGATCTTCATACTGGTCGTGGCGCATGCTCCAGAAGAAGGCGGCCAGCCCGATCAGGCCCATTCCAATCGACAAGGGAATGAGAAACAGCACGCCGTTCATTGTGCTATGCCGCCGTCGGGGTCTTCAAAATCAGGGCGCACCGCCTGCCAGGCGTGCCAGGTGCCGTGACCCAGTAGCGGGAAGATCACGATCAGACCAATCAGGCCAGTGACCACAGAGATCGCAAAACCCGCGACGACGATAGTGCCCCAAGGCAGCACTGCCCGCAGGTTTTGCGTTGTCAGCGCAAAACTGGTGCCAAGTGCGGTCAGCGCGTCTGTACGCTTGGACAGCAGCATCGGGATCGAAAACAGGCTGATCGCCATGGCAAAGGCCGCGAAAAGGCCGCCGATGGCAGAGCCGGTTGCAATCAGGGCCCAGCCGCGCGGGGTGGTTAGCAGTTGTGCAAGAATCTGGTCAAACCCGGGAAATGGAAGCAACCCGAAGAAAAGGGCATAGAGAAGGTCGGCGGCGCGCAGCCATAGCACGACCAGAAGGCACAGGAGCAGCCCCGCGAACAGGATTTGACCGCCCGAGGCGGGGCGCACCAGAACCATCTCGGACAACCGCACCCGCTTGCCCGCAGCGCGGCGGCGGCTTTTTTCGTACAGCCCAATGGCGAGGACGGGGCCGACGACCAGAAAGCCCGACAGCGCCGGAAAGATTAGCGAAGGCATACCCGCCGCGACCAACGCCCAGATCACCAGAATCGAAGCTACGAAAATGAACAGCCCGTAACCCAGACTTGGGAGCGGGTCGCTGCGCAGGTCGTGCCACCCTGATGCAAGCCAGCCAAAGGCGGCATCTGTGGGCAATTGGCGCGCAAAGCGGTTGGCCCGATGGTGGGGCAGTTCAACCGCGGGAAGTGGTTCCAGCATCGAATTCTCCTTCAGCAGCCGGGTTTCGCGGCCAACCGCTGCGGATCAACCGAAACGCAGCCGGGATGCGACGAAAATGCAAGACTCACAAACTGCCAGTTCGCCGCGATGAACAGCGCCAGAGCGGCGGCAACGCCCAGGCCGATTGTCAGTTTTTGGTCCAGCCTCACCTTCATCGTGCGTCTCGCGGCAGGCCTTCGACGTAAAGCGCCAGCATCTTGATATCAGCTTCGCCCAACCGGTTTTCCCATGTTGGCATCACTCCCTGCCGCCCGTTCATCACGGTTGCGTGAATCGTTTCGGCCTCGCCGCCATATAGCCAATCCGCGTCGGACAGATTGGGGGCGCCAGTGCCTTCCACCCCTTGCGCGTTTTCGCCATGACAGGCGGCGCAATTGTCCTGAAACAGCACCGCGCCTTCGGATGTATCACCTGCCTGCACCCCGCCTGAAAGCGTCAGTACATAGTCAGTCAGAACCGCGATTTCGAGACGAGTCAGCAATTCATCGCGGCCAAAGGCGGGCATCTGGGCGAAACGTGTGTCGGGGTGGGAACTGTTGATGCCAACACGGATTGTATCAGAGATTTCGTCTGCGGTACTGCCCCAAATCCAGACATCATCGGACAGGCGCGGGAAACCGGGCTGGCCGATCCCTTTGTCACCGTGGCAGGCCTGACAGTTTTGCCCGAAGAGCGGTGCGGCGGTTGTGTTCGCGCGGGCCATCAGATGGCGGTCGGCGCGGATCTCATCAAAACTTTGCGTTGCGATGGCCGTGGTCCAATCGGCGCGGGCGGCAGTGGCAAGCGCAATATCGGCGGCAACTCCGCTGCGCTGATCAACGCCCAAGACCCCTTTCGTGTAGGTCTGCCCCAGCGGCCAGGTCGGCAACAGCACCCAGGCGACCAAAGCATAGAGATGAGTTACCACAATAAAAGCAATCACGATACGCGGCACCGGGTTGTTCAGTTCCTTGATGCCGTTCCAGTCGTGGCCGGTGGTTGCCTGACCGGTGACGGGATCGCGTTCGATCACTGACATGGCCGGTCCTCGGCGGATAGAATCGAGCGGGCGGCCCGGTCTGATGCTGCTTTGCGGGACGGGCGGTAGGTCTGGACGACAACGATCAGGAAGAAGACCATCAGATAGATCAACCCCACCGTCTTGGCGATTAGAACAAGGGTATCGTGGCTCATGGCGTGTCTTTCGATTCGATTCGGTACGGGGCCTGGGTCAATTGGCCAAGCACCTGAAGATAGGCAACCAGGGCATCCATCTCGGTCAGCCGTGGCGTGCCATCAAAATTGCGGATCGTCGTTGCGTCACCATACCGTGCGATGACGCCATCAGCACGGTCGCCGTCGGGTGCCGCCTGACCAAGGGCATCGCTGAAGGCATCGGCGATCATCTCGTCGGTATAGGGCACACCCAGCCGCCGCAGCGTAGCAAGATGTGCCGCCATATCGTCCACTGCAAGCGGAGTCGACGCGAGCCAGGGATACGCGGGCATGATTGACGACGGCACCACCGCGCGAGGATCGATCAGATGTGCGGCATGCCAGTCATCAGAATACTTGTTGCCGATCCGCGCCAGATCCGGTCCGGTGCGTTTCGAGCCCCAGAGCATCGGGTGATCGTATTGCGATTCCGCTGCCAGCGAATAGGGACCGTAGCGTTCGACCTCGTCCCTCAGCGTACGCACCATCTGGCTATGGCAGGCGTAACACCCCTCGCGGATGTAAATGTTGCGCCCGGCCAGCTCCAGGGGCGTATAGACGCGCATGTCATCGGTAGTTTCCACGGTCTCGTCGATGGTGAAAAGCGGCGCGATCTCGATGATGCCGCCGACGCTTGCCGCAAGGATGATCGCCAGCACAAGGCCGATGGAGTGCTTTTCGAGGTTGTAATGCAGCTTGAACAGGGACATCGCGCTACTCCGCCGGTTGTTGGGCAATGGGGCGGTCGGCAGCTTCCCCGCGCCGGCCGCGTGCGGTCAGCCAGATATTGATAGCGCCGATCACCATACCGGTCAGAAACAGCGCGCCACCAATGAAGCGGGCGATGTAGTAAGGGCGCATCGCCTCCATGCTGTCGATGAAGGAATAGTGCAGCGTGCCGGTTTCATTGTAGGTGCGCCACATGAGCCCCTGCGTCAGACCTGCGTTCCACAGGGAAAAGACGTAAGTCAGCAATCCCGCAAGGGCGAGCCAGAAATGCCATTCAACCAGCCGGGATGAATGCATGCCCGTCCGCCCCCAAAGTGCCGGCACAACCGAATAGAAGGCGCCGAACGTCACCATGGCCAACCAGCCAAGTGCGCCGGAATGAACGTGGCCAATGGTCCAGTCGGTATAGTGCGACAAGGCATTGACCGGTCGGATCGCCATGAACGATCCTTCAAAGGTCGAAAGCCCATAAAACACCGCCGCCACGAACATGAACCTCAGCGTCGCGTCATCGCGCACCCGGTGCCAGGCACCGTTCAGTGTCATCAACGCATTGCCAGCCGACGCCCAGCTTGGCACCAGCAGCATCACCGAAAATGTCATCCCGAGCGTCTGCACCCAGTTGGGCAGGGCGGTGTAATGCAGATGGTGTGAGCCCACCCACATGTAGAAAAACGTGATGCCCCAGAAGCTGAGGATCGACAGCCGGTACGAATAGATCGGCCGCTGCGCCCGCATCGGCAGATAGTAGTAGAGCATGCCCAGAAATCCGGAGGTCATGAAGAAGGCTACCGCGTTGTGGCCATACCACCACTGCACCATCGCGTCTTGCACGCCGGAGAACGCCGAATAGCTTTTCGCGCCCGCAAGACTGACGGGCAGTGCCAGGCTGTTGACGATGTGCAGCATTGCCACGACCAGAATGAAGGCAAGGTAATACCAGTTGGCGACATAGATGTGCGGCTCGGCCCGGCGTGCCAGAGTTCGAATGTAGAGGAGGAAATAGACGATCCAGACGATCACCAGCAGGATATCGGCATACCATTCCGCCTCGGCATATTCCTTGGACTGGGTTACACCTATCAGATAGCCGGTGACCGCCCAGAGGCAGAACAGGTTGTAGCCAATCAACACGACCCAGGGGCTTAGCTGATCAGGCAGTCGGGCGCGCGACGTACGTTGCATCACGTGGAATGAGGTGGCGATCAGCGCATTGCCTCCGAAGGCAAAGATTACGCCTGTGGTATGCACCGGACGGATGCGGCCATAGCTTGACCATGCCTGTCCAAAAGTCGCTTCCGGCCAGACCATCAGGGCGGCGACCCAAAGACCGACGCCCATGGCCACAACACCCCAGAACAACGAGATCAGGATTCCCGCCTTGATAGGGTCGTCATAGTACTGGAACAGACGTTCTGAAGCGGGGGCGGGAAGCTCCAGCACACCACCCACCGCAAAGACCAGCGCAAGGCCCAGTGCCATGGCCATGAAGCCGTGCACCGCCATTGGATTATGCCTGGCCGCTGCGGCCATGACCAGACCGATCAGGGCCAACACCACAGCCAACCCCATCGCCAGCCGCCGTTCCGAGTGAGTGAACTGTGCGATCATAAGAGCGCCTCGGCGGTCAGGGGTAACGGTCGCAGCGCGACATCGGCCAGGGTCGAGCAGTCAAGATCGGCAAGAAACGCGGTCTCGGCAGAGACTAGCCGCGCCTTGAGCCTGCAGCAACCAGTGATCGTGCAGTCACCGCCCGAGGCCGCAAAGCATTCGACCAAGGGCTGTCCCGCCTCCAGGACACGCACCACCTGTCCCAACCCGATCTCTGCCGGTGGCTTCGCCAGCGTCGCGCCACCACCACCACCGCGCTTTGTGGTCACGATACCCGCCTGCGCCAGTGCAGCCATGATCTTGGTCAGGTGATTGCGCGACAACGAGAATTCGTCGGCCAGGTCGGCAGTTGAAAATGCCCGGTCCGGGTCGGAGGCCAGACGCATCAAGGCGCGCAGGCCGAAGTCGGTAAAGGAGGTGAGGCGCATCTAATCTCGCTTCGAATGGGTGTTTACATTTCCGACTATGCGGCTTTAATAGGCATTGTAAATACCTATTCTGAAGGTCTCAAACGAATGTCCGCAACTCCGCAGGTTCCGCCAATTCATTCCGCGCGTCCACAGATCACGGCAGATCTGATGGCGCGCACTGGTCTGGATGAGGCGATGCTCGCGCGCCTCGTACATATGTTTTACGACCATATACGTGCCGACCCACTCCTCGGCCCGATCTTTGCTGACCGGATCACCGACTGGGGACCCCATGTGGAAAAGATGGTGGAATTCTGGTCGTCAGTCGCGTTGATGACGGGCCGATATCATGGCGCCCCAATCCCCAAACATCTGCCTCTGCCGGTCGAGTCAGCGCATTTCGAACGCTGGCTGGATCTGTTTCGCGCCACCGCGCAAGAGGTCTGCCCGCCCGAGGGTGCAGCCTGGGTGATCGAGCGGGCCGAACGCATTGCCGCTTCGATCCACATGAACATTCAGGACGCCCGAGGGCGATACGGCTCGGTCGGCTTGCCGCCGCGGCTTTGAAAAGGAGTGACAGCCATGACCGAAGACCCCCCACTGATCCTGGTGCCCTGCCGACTTACATCCACCGCCGATATCTCGACCTGCACAGCGTGCAGTCGCCCGATGCGGCCGCCCTGGCATTGAAGGTCGAGCGTGTGCACGCCGATGGGCCCGAAGTCCAAACAAGACCGGCCGTTCTGCTGAAACGCATGATCGGCGCGCTCGAGGTTCACATGAAAAAAGAAGATCTGATCCTCTTCCCCGCGATCCGACGCGGCGGCATGCCGGGTATCGAAAACCCGATCGCTATGATGCGCTCAGATCATGACGACCACGAGGCCGAAGCGGCGAGATTCGCGAGCTGACCGAAAATCTGACACTGCCGGAAGGCGCTTGCCGGTCCTGGACGGCGCTTTATGACGGTCTGACATCATTTCTGGCCGATCTGGATGGCCATTTGCGGATAAAGACCGACGTGCTGCTTCCATAGTTCGAGCCGGCTAAGGTCTGACCAAACATTACAGATCAAAGGACCGCGCCATGACCGAAATCTCGATGCCCAAGGCCACTCGCGCCCATGCTGAAAAGCGGCATTCGTTGGCCCCCGCAGTTGACGATGCCTTTCACGCCTTCAGCAAGGCGGTGTTCGCGCCCGGCGCGCTCGACGCCCGCACCAAGCAATTGATCGCCGTTGCAGTCGCGCATGTCACCCAGTGCCGATGGTGCATTGAGGGCCACGTGAAGTTGGCCCGCCGCGAAGGCGCCAGCGGCGACGAAATCATGGAGGCGATCTGGGTCGCGGCCGAGATGCGCGCCGGCGCTGCCTTTGCGCATTCGGTCAAGGCACTGGATCTGATCGACCCTGAACCAGCCGCAGCCGAATGAACGCCCGTATTCATCTTTGCCGCGCCTATGATGCCCGCGGCGGTGCCGAAACCGTGGGCGCACGGCTTCTGGTCGACAGGCTTTGGCCGCGTGGCAT
>JBBKVT010000228.1:0-2505 GCA_037968535.1 Paracoccaceae bacterium | reverse complement strand
TATGTTCAGCCCACGATAGCCCAGAGAAACCGGGCAGCTACCAGCACCAGAAAACTGCCGAAGGCGACTTCGAGCGATCGGCGTGACAGTTGGTGAGCGAGCGCCACCCCAAACCGCGTGGTCAAGAGTGAAGCCGGGATCGTCAGGGCAAACGCAAAGACCGAAACGAACCCCAATGACCCTGGCGGAAGGTCCGCCCTGCCGAGACCCGCGAGGATGTATCCGACGGTGCCCGGAATGGCGATTAAAACACCGACACCTGCAGACGTCGAGATCGCACGGTGGATCGGCACGCCATGTAACGTAAGAAACAGGTTCGAGACAGCACCCCCGCCGATCCCCATGATCGCGGACACCAAGCCGATGGTCATTCCGCTTAGCCGCATCGACAGCGCGCCGGGCAGCGTTTGGCGCAATTGCCAGCCCTTTCCGCCTGACAGGAGTTTAACCGCGTTGATCGACGCAACGACGACAAAAACCGACTGAAACACGACCGGCATTGCAAAACGGGCGATAAATGCCCCGATCATAACGCCAAGAAGAACCGGAAGCGCCCAAGCGCGCAGAACCTCTGGGTCCAGTGTCCCCTTCTTATGGTGCCCGCGTGCGGAAATGATCGACGTGGGAATGATGACGGCGAGAGACGTGCCTACCGCAACCGGCATAGCGACACCGGGCGGATACCCAAGGGCACCAAATATTTCGAAGAAGACCGGAACCGATACGGCTCCTCCGCCGACTCCGAACACTCCGGCCAAGAAACCGATCGCCGCCCCAGCCGCCGAAAGTGCTGCAATCAGAGCCAGAAAGGTCAGGGGTTCGGCAAGAATATCCATCTCAATTTCTTAAGAGGTGTCGAGTCAAACTGGCGCCGTCAAATCCGTCAAGGCCTGCAGACATCGCTTTTGCAAAGCTTTTCCGTGTTTCCTCTGACAATGGCATCGCATGCCCTGACTTCGCCGCCTGCGCGAGAGCGAGGTCGAGGTCCTTAGCAAGACCGGCAATATCGAATGTTCCCGGCTGGTCTGTACCGTTCATTGTGTCTACGACGATCTGCGCGCGGTTTTTCAGAACGGCGGGCCCTGCCGAACTGTCCGCTATCATCGAAATCGCTTTTTCTGTCGAAATGCCGGACCCGTCCAGCATAGCAAGCGCCTCGGCCAGGGTTTTCCAATAGATCGCAAGGGGCAAGTTCACGGCCAACTTCATGTGCGCGCCCGAGCCCACAGGGCCTAGCAGTTCCACGCGCTTGCAGAGGTGGTCAAGGATCGGTTTTGCGCGGGCAAAGGCTGCCTCGGTGCCGCCCGCCATTCCAAGAAGCATGCCCTTCAGCGCAGGACCTACCGTGCCGCCCACTGGGCAATCGACAAAGTCAGCACCAGCGGCGGTAATTCGCGCTCCGATATCCGCAGTCTCGTCCGGAAGCAGTGTCGAAAGGTCGACCACAAGCTTGCCCGCGATTCCCGCCTTGACTAGGTCGTCACACACTGCCCCGACTGCCTTGGCGTTCGTCAGCGAAATGAGGATCACATCAACAGCGGCGGCAGAGGCGATGTCATCTGCCAAAGTTGCGCCAGCTTTGGCAGCGGCAGCAGTATGCGCAGCTGTTCGGTTCCAAACGATGACAGGCTGGCCAACTTCGATCAGTCGTTTGGCGAAAGCCGTACCCATGCGGCCAGTTCCCACGATTGCGAGTGTCGTCATATTTTCTCCTCTCATACCTATTCAAGTATCTGAAGCGTCGTCTCTTTTGCGCGCAGATGTTCTATCGTCTGGTTTTCGTTCGCGACACGAATTTCGCCTGCCGAAAGAGTTTCCTTTGGCGAAGTCGCCGACAGCACGAAGACCGCCTCAACCGTCGCCCTGTCGAACGCGAGATGATGTACAAGTGTGTCACTGGACAGACAGCGCACTGTCTTTGCTGGACCCATATGTCGCATGCCCTATCCAACAGGTTGCGGTTGACCCTTTGGGACACGGACGACCGGTGCGGCTACCTTTAAGGTCGCCGTGCCAGAAGCGGCGAGCCGGGCCGCAAATTTCACGCGGCCGCGGCCCCGATCCGCACCTGCATATCAGCGAGGCCATCAACTGAGCAGTCAAGCACGTCCCCGGTAACAACCGCCCCAACTCCGGCAGGTGTGCCGGTCAATATGATGTCACCGGCCTTCAGTTCGTGCTGTTCGGAAAGTTTTGAGATAATTTCGTCGATCTTCCAGATCAGCAGGGAAATATCATCATCTTGTCGAGTTTCGCCGTTGACCTTCAGGCGGACATGTCCAGTGGCCATTACCCCGGTATCCTCAACCCGAGTGACCGGACCGACGGGCGCAGAATGATCGAAACCTTTGGTGACTTCCCAAGGAAGACCCTTCGCCAACGCGGCCGCCTGATGGTCGCGGCGGGTCATGTCGAGCCCGACGGCATAGCCAAAGATATGCGAGGAAGCTTTGTCCACAGAAATATTGTAACCGCCCGACTTCAACAAGACGACGAGTTCACACT
>JBBKVT010000227.1:0-4599 GCA_037968535.1 Paracoccaceae bacterium | reverse complement strand
TGCCGCCATATTGCATACGCCAGCGGTAAAAGGTCTGCTCCGTTATCTGCACCTGACGGATAGCATCAGCGCGTGGCATTCCTTGGCCGCACAGCACCTCAACCTGCCGTAACTTTGCAACTATCAATTCAGGTCTGTGTCGTTTGATTCCCATTTCTGATCCTCCGTTTCCTAACTATAGGGGCGGACCAGTTCATTGGGGGAGGATCACTCAGGAGAGCATCCGTATGCTCTTGGGGTCATGAAACGGCGTCAGGCTGATTTCGGCGGCAATCTCCTTGCCCTCGACCATGACCGAGTAGGTTCCGTTCTCTATCGCGTGCTTGTCTTTCGCATCCTCGGGCAGAGACACGAAACAAAGTGCGACCGCAGATCCGACCGTATAGCCATAGGCTCCAGCCGTTACGTAGCCCGCGACCTTGCCATCCCTCAGCACTGGTTCGTTGTGATGCAGGAGAGGTCCGGGATCACTGAGTTTGATTGAGCACAGGAACGGCCCCTTGTTCGCGGCCTTACGTTCAAGATAGGCGTCGCGTCCGATGAAAGGGATTGCTTTGTCCGGCTTGCAGGCAAATTCCAGCCCGATCTGGTGCGGCGCCTCGGAATAAGCCATGTCGTGGCCCCAATGCACAAAGCCCTTTTCGATGCGTAGCGCGTTGAGCGCCTCGCCCCCGATTAAGCGCAGGCCGTAGTCCCGGCCGGCCTCCATCAGCACGTCAAAGACGTGTTCGGCAAAATCCGGGGTGATGAAGATTTCCCAGCCCAGTTCGCCGGAATAGGACAGCCGTTGGGCGGTGACGCGGGCATGGCCGATGTGGAAAGTTCGGTGACTATTGAACGGAAATGCCGCGCCCGACAGATCCGCATCACTGACCGCCGCCAGCAGATCACGGCTTTTAGGGCCCATGATTGCCAGAACGCCATAGGACGGCGTCACATCGCGCAGACGCACATCTTCTCCGGGCAGGATGTGGTCGCGCAGGTGCAGATAGTCGCGCTGCGTGTGAGAGATTGAACTCATCACCATGAAAGCGTGAACGCTGTGGCGCGCCACGGTCACGTCGCTTTCGATCCCGCCGCGTTCGTTCAGCATCAGCGTATAAGCGACGCGCCCGACTTTCATCGCCATGTTGTTGGTGCAGACGCGCTGAAGGAAGCCTTCGGCGTCGGCACCTTCGACCGTCAGCTTACCCAGCATTGAATAGTCGATCATCGCCACGTCTTCGCGGGCGGACTTCTGCTCTGCCTGCGCGTAGTCGAACCAATTCTGACGACCGAAGCTGTATTCGTATTTCGGTTCCACTCCCTCAGGCGCGAACCAGCCCGGGCGTTCCCAGCCCTGGACTTCCGCGAAACAAGCGCCATGAGCCTTCAGAGCATGGAAAAACGGCGTGCGGCGGAGGTTACGCGCCGTCTCGCGCTGGCGGTTCGGCCAATGCATGGCATAGGTCAGAACAAGTGTTTCGGGGCAGCGTTTGCGCAAGTAGATGTCGCGGGCCTGAAATTCTTCGCAGCGCGCAGGATCCATTTCGCTCAGGTCCATCGGCGGATAGCCCTTCATGATCCACTGCGCCAGTGCCCGGCCCGCGCCGGGGCCGGACTGAATACCGGTTGAGTTCACGCCTGCAAGAATGAAATAGCTCTTGACGTCCGGCGCTTCGCCCAAGGTGAACCGGCCATCATAGGAATAGCTTTCAGGCCCGTTGAAGAAGGTGCGAATGCCGGTTTCCTGCAACAAAGGCACCCGGTTCATCGCCAGTTCCAATACCTCTATCACGTCATCCTCGACGAATGGTAGGCTGTCGAAACAGAAGTCTTCTGAGATTCCTAGGGTGGCCCATGGCTTTGCGTGGAAATGGGCAAAGCCAAAGAGGAGTTTGCCCGCATCCTCTTTCCAATAGGTGCCGTCGCAGTAAGAGCGCAGAACCGGAAGATCTTTTGGCAGGTTTTCAATCGCCTCGGTCACCAGATAGTAGTGTTCACAGGCATGCAACGGGACACCGACGCCGTTCTGTCTCCCCAGTTCGCGCGCCCACATCCCGCCGCAGTTGACAACGACATCGGCGGTGATCGTGCCCTGATCGGTACGTACGCCTTTTGCACTGCCACCCTCAACCAGAACCTCTTCGACCTTGATGTGCTCAAAGATCTTCGCGCCATACATCCGTGCGCCCTTGGCAAGTGCGGTCGTCAGATCGATCGGGTTGGCCGACCCGTCGCTTGGCATGTAGATGCCGCCCAACACGCCTTCTGGGTTCATCAACGGCCAGCGTTCCGAGATTTCCGGCGTGCTGACATAATGCGCCTCAATCCCGAAGAGCGAGGCGAAATCCGCTTTGCGCTTCAGCTCGGCTAGACGTTCATCGTTCACCGCGATGGAGATTGAGCCCGAGCGCCGGTAGCCCGGGTTCTGACCAGTCTCGGCCTCGATTTCCTGCAACAGTTCGATCCCGTATTTCGCAAATGCTGTCGTTGAATGGCTGCCCTGCAACTGCCCGACAAGCCCTGCCGCGTGCCATGTCGTGCCAGAGGTCAATTGCTTGCGCTCCAGCAAGACGACGTCATTCCACCCTTCTTTCGCCAGATGGTAGGCGACCGAGCAACCGTGGATGCCGCCGCCAATAATGATGACTTGCGCATGACTTGGCAACGGCTTCTGCATGATACTTCTCCTGGGTGACTGTCAGTGTCAGGACTGGAAAAGGCGGCCCGCGCCTTGGGGCTGGCCTTCAAGGCCTGCAAGCCGCATCAGATGCCAAGCCGTAGCCTGATTGCTTGAAATCACTGGCTTGCCGATCCGCACCTCCGCTTCGGCAATGACCGGCAAAACCCTAAGGCTGGTGCAAGACACGAATACCGCCTCACAATCGTCGCGCTGGCCGACCTTGACGATGCCATCAAGAATGCTCTGTGAACTGATGCGTGCGACGGTAAAGTCGTCGGACTGATTGAATGAGGCCACGGCACTGGCCTCAAACCCTGCATTGCTCAGGTTTGTCTGCATTTCTTGCGTGACTGATGGAGCATAGGGCGTCACGAGTGCAAACCGCTTGACGCGCAACGCCTCCAATGCGGCCTTACAGGCTGTGAGCGGGTTGGTGGTCTTTGCATTGGGATGTATCTGGCGAATAATCTGGTCGACCCGGTCTTCGCCAATCATGGTAGCACCAGAGGTGCAGCAATAGCCGATGGCGTCAAAGCCGAACGCTTCGGGCAAAAGAGACGCGGCTGCCGGAAGGTCTCGCTCCATCGCACGCAGGGTCTCGGGTGTCACCTCCATCACATTAGGGATGCGCGCATGGTACACCGCCACGCCGTCGCCGTGCAAAAGCGACGCGAACTCGTGTTCGGCAGTCTGGTCGCTCTGAAGTACGATCAACCCGAACCTCGCCCGGACCCCAAGGCCCGCGTCCAAGCCAAATGGAAGGGTTTCGATATTTTGGGAAAACAACATGGACTAAAGCTACCTCCCGGGTGATTCGGTACTGGTATATACCAGTACTGGCAAAGGTGATACAATTCGGTACGATACTAACGGGATTATTTGGAGCAGCTCCATGCCACGCACCCGGTCACAAGCCGCACCGTCACTTCCGCGCTTTCGTCAGATAGTCGACAGCATCAGCCACGACATTGTCAGCGGCGTTCTGCCCGAACATGCGGCCCTTCCATCCGAACGCGTTGTGGCTGACCTGCATGGCGTCAGCCGGATGACCGCGCGCCGCGCCCTGGAAGCTATTGAGGCTGAGGGGCTGGCTTATAGCGAAGACCGCAAAGGCCGCTTCGTTTCGCCCAAACGGGTGCGATACGATATCTCCAATCAGGTTAGCTTTGCCGCCAGGGCAGGATCCACAGGTGCCGATCTCGCGATCCTGCTTTTGCGAAAGCATACCACCCAGGCTGACGCGAAACTGGCGGCCGCTCTGGCGGTGTCTGTTGGGGAAACACTGCACGAATATACGCGCCTGTTTAGCATCGATAGCCACACGACGCTGATTGAGACAGAATTTGTCGTGGCGCGAAGGTGCCCGGGCCTGCTGAACTACGACCTGCGCCAGTCCACGACGCTGCTTCTCGAAAAGCACTACGGCATTCTGGCCCGCACAGGCGATGTCGTCATTCGGATGCGAGCGATCCTGCCGGATGAGGCAGCCCTACTCGGCCTCCCGCCTCATCATGCGGGTATCGAGTTGGAGCAGACAATCCGGGATGAAGCAGGCGTGCCGTTCTGTTTTGGTCGTCAGGTCTGGCGAGGGGAATTGGCGGAATTCTCAGCACAGGCCATCGTGAACCGTTGATCGGGCGTGGCAACAGCACGCGGCCCGAAAATCCCGATTCCCTCCCCTCAAACTAAATTAAAAATCACCAAATGAACCTTTGTCGACGTATATGTTCGCCAATGTCCGAAAATTTGATGCCCATACTCGTCTACAGCATCTAGTTTCAGACCAGTTGTCAGACGGAGAGTCGCTTGGACGAATTTCATCAAAAATTGATAACTCTCAGGCGGTCGTTTCACCGCGATCCTGAACTTGGTTTCCGAGAGGCGCGCACGAAGGCGAAGGTCGCGGCGGCCCTGCGGGAACTGGGACTTGAAGT
>JBBKVT010000226.1:0-30917 GCA_037968535.1 Paracoccaceae bacterium | reverse complement strand
TTACAGAATGTGAAAGGCCCGCTTCGGCGGGCCTTTTCGTTTTGCGGGAACGCTGCCGGATCAGCGTCGCCCGAACAAGCGTTCGAAAAATGCGCCCGCTCTTCCGCGCGCGGCGTCGGCGCTTTGGTCGATATCCTCGAGCACCGGGTCTATTCGCGCCGCGCGGAAGTTGCGCCAGAGCCGCCAGAGCGTCAGCAGGATCAACGTCAGGATAGTCAGGAATACGATATTGAACCACGGGATCAGGCGGATGTCGGGTCCGGCAACCGGCTTCAGGCTGAGCGCGTTCGGGAAGATGCTGATCCACGAATTGCGCCAGCCATAGTGCCGCAGCGCGTACCATTGCGGATCGGTGCGTGTCGAAACGGCGTCGGCTGCCTCGGTCTGAAGATCGGCGGTGTCGAATTTGAAGTAGGGCGGCCAGAAACGGGTGTCTTCGTTGCGGTAAACCATCGTATCGCCGTCGGCGCGCACGGTCTGGATGAACAGCACGTCACGGTTCGGCGCGGCAGCGTTGCCGACATTCGGCCCGCTCCAGAAGATCGAGTTCCAGCCACCGAAATCCTGGCGTTCCTCGTAGGTATTGACGACGCGCACGATGTCGCGCTGCGGCAGCGTGTAGTGCAGAAAGCCGGCGATGATGAGAAACAGAACAATTCGGAAGGTCCACTTGAGGTACGTCATGTCGGGCCCCTTTCTTTATTCAGAGATAGGCGCTGGGGGTTACGTGCCGCAAGTCCCTTCCCAGAACGGGAAAAACGGGGCATCTTTGAAAAGAACGATTATTCATGCGCGCAGCGTCAATTTGCAGCGTTTTTGACGTGGGGCGCGCAATCTTGCTAACGTGCGTGGCAGGTGACTTGGGAGCGTGCGTGGCACGGGTGGAGGGACGCCAGGGATGAGCGGGCCGAAGGTTCCGGCAATTTTAATGGTGCTTTCAGGGAATTTCGAGAGCCAGCCAGTGGCCTTTGAGGCCCTGCTGGACGAAGCCGAAAATCGTGGGCTGACCGTCGATCTGGCGGATGTCGACGTGATCCGCGAGGCGGCGAACGTGCGTCTGGCACATTACTTCCGGCCGGCCATCGTGGCGCGGCTCCAGACTTTGCAGGGAAGCGACGATACATTGATCCTGGTGCGACCGTCGGCATTGGCCATCGAGCGGAGCTTCCCGCCGGACGGTGCCGGGTTTCGGCTGCTGGGCAAGTTCGCGGGCTTGATCGTCGAAACACAGGATCAGGACGATCTGGCGTGAGACCCGGGCCGCGCAATCTGCTGACGGATGTGCCGGGGCTGACGGTTGGTCAGTCCACGGATACGCGCCTGAAGTCGGGGGTCAGCGTCGTTGTCGGCGACCGGCCGATGGTAACGGGCGTTCATGTGATGGGCGGTGCGCCGGGCACGCGCGAGACCGATCTGCTGCGACCCGATGCCAGTGTCGGCGCAGTGGATGCGCTGGTGCTGGCCGGCGGGTCGGCGTTCGGGCTTGACGCGGCCTCTGGCGTTGTCGCGGGCCTTGCCGCCGATGGGCGGGGATTTGACGCGGCGGGTCACCTGATCCCGATCGTTCCCGCCGCGATCCTGTTCGATCTGGCCAATGGCGGCGACAAAGTTTGGGACGACAATCCCTATCGCGCACTTGGGCGTGCAGCCTATGACGTGCGCGGCGTCGATTTGGCACTGGGGAGTTACGGCGCGGGAACCGGGGCGACGGTGGCGGGATTGAAGGGTGGCATCGGTTCAGCCTCTGCCGTCACGGCGTCGGGGATTACGGTCGGGGCGCTTGTTGCGGTGAACGCTGTCGGGCAGGTGACGATGGGCGAGGGGCCGCATTTCTGGGCCGCACCGTTCGAGATCGGCGACGAATTCGGCGGGCTTGGAACGGCGCGGGATCCGGTGATCGAGGCGAAAACGAAGTTCAGCCCCGGCACCCATACGACGATTGCCGTCGTTGCGTGCGATGCCATCCTGAGCAAGGCCGAGGTGACGCGCGTGGCGATTGCCGCGCATGACGGGATCGCGCGCGCGGTGGTTCCGGCCCATACGCCGATGGATGGCGATCTGGTGTTCGCCGCAGCGACGGGGCAGCGCGAGGC
This sequence comes from Paracoccaceae bacterium, assembly GCA_037968535.1. Taxonomy (GTDB): domain Bacteria; phylum Pseudomonadota; class Alphaproteobacteria; order Rhodobacterales; family Rhodobacteraceae; genus JAHEAO01. Next base: position 28,824 of record JBBKVT010000226.1, on the reverse strand, counting down.
AGGGGCTGACGATATGCTGATGCTGGGGCACGTGGCCGCGATCTGCCTTAGTCGCGCGATTGCGCGGGCGGTCTGGAATGCGCGGGCCGCGGCGGGCGATCTGGTGCCGACCTGGCAAGAGAAATACGGAAAATTCTAGCCGAGTGTCCTGCGTCAGGATTTGTGGCCCGGGACTGCCCTTTACCGCAACAGGGCGTTGACCAACGGGCTGTCGGGTTCGCATAGCTCGTCGATGACATCGAAATGATGCCGCCCCGGTGCAATGCGATGCCGGGCGCCCCACGCCTCGACTAGCCAGCGCGCCTGATCGAGAAAGGCCGGGCGTTCTTCGGCTCCGATCCAAACGGTGACCGGCGTTTCCGGCGCGTCGTGGCAGACCGGGCTTTCGGCCACCGCTTCGGCATCGTCGATGCGCAGCGTTTCGTTCATGGTGGTTTCGATCAGCGGGCGCAGGTCCGAGAGCGGCGAAATCGGCAATATGTGTGCGATGCGGGCGCGAATGGACGGGTCGATCACCACGTCGTTGCACCCCATCCTTGCCGCGAGATGCCCGCCGGCGGAATGACCGGTAAGTCGGATCGGACCGGCGACATATCCCGCCGCCACTTCGATGGCGCGCGCGATTTCGCGTGTGATTTCCGTGATCCTTGCGTCGGGTGCGAGTGTGTAGGACGGGATTGCGACGGCCCAGCCACGTGCGGTGAGACCGGCCGAGAAATGCGACCAGTACGAGCGGTCGAATTGCTTCCAATAGCCTCCGTGGATGAACACAGCCAAGCCGGTGGCCGGTCCTGCGGGGTGATACAGGTCGAGACGTTGACGTTCGCTTGGACCATAGGGTGCGTTCAGGCGCGCGCGTCCGACTGCCGCTTCGATTTCGCGATGTTCGCGCGCGGCGATGGCCCAGCGGTCGATGTATTCACCGGCATCGGGAATGAAATCGGCGTTGGCATAGGCGACATCGTTGCGCACGGGGCTGTCCTCTGCTTCGGCTCTGGTCTATATCACCGGAAAATCATGATAGCTGGCGAAATGCCAGAGAAAGGACCCGATCATGCTGGACCAGACAACCGATCTCCGGTCGCTTCTGAAAGACCCCGATCTGCTTGCGACCAAAGCCTATCTAGCCGGCGAATGGACCGAGGGCACCGGCGGACGCACGTTCGAGGTGACCAACCCCGCGCGCGGCGACGTCATCACCCAGGTCGCCGACATCGACCGCGCCCAGACGGCGGCGGTAATCGACAAGGCCTTTGTCGCGCAAAAGGTCTGGGCGGCGCGTCCCGCGAAGGAGCGCGCCAATATCCTGCGGAAATGGTACGAGCTGATGATCGAACACGCCGACGATCTGGCGACGATCCTGACCGCCGAGCAGGGCAAACCGCTGGCCGAAGCGCGTGGCGAAGTCGTCTATGGGGCGTCGTTCATCGAATGGTTCGCCGAGGAGGCCAAGCGCATCTATGGCGAGACCATTCCCGGCCATCAGAGCGACAAGCGGCTGACCGTCATTCGCCAGCCGATCGGTGTGGCAGCCGCGATCACGCCGTGGAATTTCCCGAACGCGATGATCACGCGCAAGGCAGGTCCGGCACTGGCGGCGGGTTGTGCGTTCATCGTGCGCCCGGCAACGCTGACGCCGCTTTCGGCGCTGGCGCTTGGAGTGCTGGCCGACCGGGCCGGTCTGCCCAAGGGCATCCTGTCGATCATACCGTCTAGCAAGGCGTCGGAGATCGGCAAGGAGTTCTGCGAGAACGAAAAGGTCCGCAAGCTGACGTTTACCGGGTCGACCGAAGTCGGTCGCATCCTGCTCAAGCAGGCGGCCGATCAGGTCATGAAATGTTCGATGGAGCTTGGCGGCAACGCGCCGTTCATCGTGTTCGACGACGCCGATCTTGATGCCGCGGTGGAAGGTGCGATCGCGTGCAAGTTCCGCAACAACGGACAGACCTGCGTTTGCGCCAACCGTATTTATGTGCAGGACGCGATTTATGACGAATTCGCCGAAAAACTGGCCGCGCGGCTGGGCAAGATGAAGGTCGGCGACGGGCTTGACGGGGCGGATCTTGGCCCATTGATCGAGCCGGCCGCCGTCGACAAGGTGCGCGAACATATCGAGGATGCGACGTCGAAGGGCGGGACGGTGTTTTATGGCGGCGACGCGCACGATCTTGGCGGACTGTTCTTCCAGCCGACCATCGTCAAGGACGTGACGCAGGATATGAAGGTCGCGACGGAAGAGACCTTTGGCCCGCTGGCACCGCTGTTCCGGTTCAAGGACGAGGACGAGGTGATCGAGAAGGCCAACGACACGATTTTCGGTCTGGCGTCATACTTTTACGCCAACAATCTGTCGCGCGTCTACAAGGTCGCCGAGGCGCTGGAATATGGCATCGTCGGGGTCAACACGGGCATCATCTCGACAGAAGTCGCACCGTTCGGCGGCGTCAAGCAGTCGGGTCTTGGCCGCGAAGGTTCGCGTCACGGGATCGAGGATTATCTGGAGATGAAGTACATCTGCATGTCGGTCTGAGCTCAAGCAACCGGCTTCAGTGCCCGGTCACAAACTGCGCATGGCCGCTTTCGGATAAAAGCGGCCATGAGGTTTGCGTTTTTGGGTAGGGGGGTCAGTTTGTTACGCTTTTGACGAAGTTTCCGCTGGTCATGCCGATCTTAATGGCACCCTTGCCATCGCTGCAGGTTTCCATGCGCAGCCAGACACGGTCGGCGGAGATTGGAAGGCTTTTGTCCGGGCTAAGGCCGAGGATGGGGCAGGGACTTCCACCTACGGCTGCCTTGACTTCGGTGACTTCGCCCAGTTTCACGCGGTCCCTGGACAGGACGTCGCGTCCGATATAATCGGCGAATGGCAGCAATTGGGGATCGAGATCGCTTCCGCCAACACCGGGGCCGGTCTTGTTTATGCCGGTGCCGCCGGTCGAGTGACCCAGATCAACGTTGACGCTGCTGGAGCCCGAGGACGAGCCGACGCCGACGCTTGCAGACGCCACCGAGCCATGACCGACGCTGGCGCCGACATCGACCGATTTCCCGCCGACACCAATGCTCGCGCCAATCTCAATGGCTTGAACCGGTGCGCTGATCGCAAGGAAAACGACTGACGATACCAGTAAATATGTATTTTTCATTTGATTACTCCTTACAATTTTAATCGACCGCTGAGCGTGAACTTTGACTTGCTCGGAGGCGATCAAAATGACTCGCCGATGTTTCAGTTCTGTTCACGGTGGTTGCGGTCGAAGTGAACGTGAAATCAGGCTGGCCCGGAAAAATGCCTAAAATGTGTCGAAAGGTTTCCAGTTTCCGGCGCATTCTGGCATTTGCGGGTTGATTGACTTAGTTAATTGGCGCGGTCAATCAACCTCTGGCGAACCATGCGACCCTATGATTACTGGAGGTTGTGCGTTTTTCTGCATACGCATGCATCTGATATGGCGGGTTGAGACGCTCGATATCACGAACTGTAATTAAATTGGAAACTCTGCATTTCTTTTGAAAATGTTAAAGAATTCCGCGCTTTGGACCGTCCGACGGCGGCATTTCCGCTTGCTCACTGAGTCGCTGACGGCAATTCGGGCGATCTTTTGCGAGGATGCGCCAAGGATTGACCTTTGGCGCGCGTCCTATTCATCGTGATGCGTATGACAACTTCGGATGAAGCGCTGGCGCGCGCGGCGGCCAATGGCGACCGGGAGGCGTTTTCGTCTCTGATCGCGCGGCATTACGACCGCGTGTTCCGGCTTTCATTCCGGCTGACCGGCGCGCGTGCCGACGCCGAGGATCTGACGCAGGATATCTGCGCGGCGCTGCCTGCCAAGGTGGCGGCGTTTCGCGGTGAGGCGCGATTCACGACGTGGCTGTATCGTGTGGTGGTGAATGCCGCGTCGGACCGACGCCGCCGTGCCGCGAGTCACGCCCGTGCCGCGAGCGAATGGGGCGACGTCGAACTGGCGCGTCAGGCCGAGGCCGAAGAGGCGAGTGACGCGCTTGACTGGCTGATGACCTCGATGCGCGCCTTGCCGGACGATCTGCGCGAGACGCTGGCGCTGGTTCTGGACGATGTGACCCACGCGCAGGCGGCCGAGGTTCTGGGAATTTCGGAGGGCACGGTGAGCTGGCGGATGTCGGAAGTGAAGAAGCGCCTGAGAGAGATGAAGGTGAGGGAGGCATGATGGACGACCTCGATCGGTTGAAAAAGGCGATGGATGCGGCGACACCGACGCCCGACGCGGACCTGAAGGCCGCAAATCTGCGTCTGGCGGAAGAAAATTTCGCGCGCCTCCAAGGATCGGCGGATGGCGCGCGTCCTATGTCTGAGCGAGGCCCGGTGGCCCGCCTTGGACATGGAGTGATGACGATGCTGAATGCGATGACGACGAAGGGTGGATTGGCCGCAACGACCGCGCTGGTGGCGGTGGGATTTCTGATCGTGACGCCGCAGGGCCGCGATCTTCTGACGCCGCCACAACTGGGAGAGCGATCGGTCGATGCCTTGATAGAACCGTCCTCGGCTCCCCCGGCTGAGAGGCAACCGACAGTCGGGAGCGGTCAGGCGCAGCTTGCCGGTAAAGAGGACGGGGCCGATGACAAGGACGTCGCTGCCAGCCCTGCGCCGCGCGATCTGTCACGGCGCGAGCGTGTCGAGACCGACGAATTGGACGGTGCGGTTGCGGACGCGCCGATGGTGGAAGCCGAAGCGGTGCAGGAGAATTTCGGCGCCCGCGATAGCAGCAGCGTCGCGAAGGTCGCGCCGCAAGCCTCTGCCGATCAGGTGCAGGGCTTTATCGTTGCGCCGAGCGAGCCGATGGTCGTGCCTGAAAGCGATACAGAGGCTTTTGCCAACGCCGAGACCAACGCGCTGAAGATCGTCACCGACGAGCCGGTTTCGACGTTCTCGATCGACGTCGATACGGCGTCTTATGCGGTCGTCCGCTCGTCGCTAATGTCCGGAATGCTGCCCCCGCGCGAGGCGGTTCGGGTCGAGGAGATGGTGAACTATTTCCCCTATTCGTATGCAGCACCCGAGGGCGACGCGCCGTTCCAGCCGACGATCACGGTTGCGCCGACGCCGTGGAATGCGGGCACGCAACTGGTGCACATCGGCATTCAGGGCACGATGCCTGCGCTTGAGGACCGCCCACCGCTGAACCTCGTCTTTCTGATCGACACCTCGGGTTCGATGCAGGATGCCAACAAGCTGCCGCTTCTGAAGCAGTCGTTCCGGTTGATGCTGAGCGAATTGCGCCCCGAGGACGAGGTGTCCATCGTGACCTACGCAGGCAGTGCTGGCCAGGTGCTTGAGCCGACGCGTGCGGCCGAACGCTCGACCATCCTGGCCGCGCTTGATCGGCTTGAGGCGGGTGGATCGACGGCAGGACAGGCCGGGTTGCAGCAGGCTTACGCGGTTGCCGAAGGGATGGCCGGGGACGGTGAGGTGACGCGGGTCATTCTGGCCACGGACGGCGATTTCAACGTCGGGCTGAACGATCCCGAGGCGTTGAAGGACTTCATTGCCGAAAAGCGCGAAGGCGGAACCTATCTTTCGGTTCTGGGCTTTGGGCGGGGAAATCTGGACGACGCCACGATGCAGGCGCTGGCGCAGAATGGCAACGGCACGGCGGCCTATATCGACACGCTGAACGAGGCGCGCAAGGTGTTGGTCGATCAGTTGACCGGCGCGCTGTTCCCGATTGCCAACGACGTGAAAATCCAGATTGAGTTCAATCCCGCAGCGGTCGCGGAATACCGATTGATCGGGTATGAAACCCGCAGCCTGCGGCGCGAGGATTTCAGCAACGACCGGATCGACGCCGGGGATATCGGGGCCGGACACACGGTCACGGCGATCTACGAAGTGACGCCGGTGGGTTCGGACGCGGTCAGGAACGGATCGCTGCGTTATTCCAGCGAACCGACGGTCGATGTGCAGCCGGGGTCGGACGAAATCGGCTTCTTCAAACTTCGCTACAAGCGTCCAGGCGAGTCGGTGAGCAACCTTATCGAAACGCCGATTGCGCCGGGGCAGAGTGCCATGTCCGAGGATGTTCGGTTCTCGATTGCGATGGCCGGGTTCGGGCAGCTTCTGCGTGGCGGCGACTACCTGGGCGGCTGGAGCTGGGATCAGGCGATTGACCTGGCCAATGGCGCGAAGGGCGAAGATGCGTTCGGTTATCGCGCCGAGGCGGTGAACCTGATGCGTCTGGCGGAAACGCTGGAACGCTGACTTAGAGACCTGATCTATGCGAGCAGAGCGTGGGCGGTGTCGCCCGCGTTTTCATGCCTACCGCTTGGCCTCGCAGGCGTCGATCTCGGCAAGCCATTCGCTGCTCGACGCACCCCTTTCCAGCGCCGCTTCCATGCGTTCGGCCTGACTGAGCGGGACGAGGCTGCCTTCGGCGGGTGGATCGCGGTCGAGGTTGGTCGGAAAGGCGTAGCCCTCGGCGGCAGCGGCGACAGCGTTGGCAACCTCGCGGCGCGAAAGGTTGCCAGATCCACGCGCGTTCTGGAGCACCGGATAAAGCGTTTTCGCCATCCGCACCCGGTTCACCGATTCGATCGAGCGTCCGAAGGCCGAGCCGATCTGAAGCAGGTTTGCCATGCGCTGAACGTCCGTGGTGCGGTTCGTGCCCGCGCCGTGCATGACCGCCGGATTGAAGAACAGCGCGTCCCCGCATTCAAGCGGCAACTGGACGTGGTTCGCGGCGAAATAACTCTGAAACTCGGGTCGGCCAAAGGCGACGTAGCCTTCGAAGAACCGTTGCGAATAGGGCAACAGCATCGTCGGCCCGGACTCGACCGGCATATCGCAATGCGCCACCGCGCCCTGAAGCGTCAGGCAGGGCGACATGGCATGGGCCTGTCTGGGATAGGTCGCAAGTTGATCAGGCGTCATGAACCCGAGGTGATAATCGCGGTGCGGTGTCTGGGCGGCACCGCCGGGATTGACGCGGTTGACCTGCGCGGTGAGTTGATAGCCGCGCCCAAGCCACGCCGCAGCGGCCATCGCGATGGCGTCCGAGGCGTAATAGCGGGCGAAGTTCTCGGGATCGGCGAGGCAATGCTTTTCGGCGGCGTTCCAGACGCGGTCGTTAGCGCCGGGTTTGGCGAAATGGTCGCCGCCGCCGCTGCCTGCGGCTTTCTCGGCCGTGATGATGCTATTGAAAACCCTGGTCGCGGCGTCCACGACGGCGGTGTCCGGCATCGCGTTCCTGATGACGATGATACCGGGACCGGTGTCGAAAACGCTGTTCCATTCGGCCATTAGGGCAAGGCGCGCGGCGGGATCGGCTGCGGCGCTGCGGACCCTGTTGCCATCGTAGATCGGCACGTTGCTGGCGACGCTATTGGCATGGGGCCAGTCTGTGGCGTCGGTCTTCTGATCGACGATGCGCCGGAACGCCTCGAAATCGCCGGAGGACTTGTCGAGCCAGATCGTGGGACGGTGTTCGCTGGCAGGTGCGTGTGTGTTCAAGTGACCCTCCTTCGGCGATCGGAACCGCAATATGGGCGGCGGCGAGAGGATACGACGAATGCGATTGGAAGCCCCAGTGGTTTTTTTTGCTCCCCGCCGCCCGGGTTGCGGGACGGCGGGGGCGGCTGTTTCAGGCGGGCTGGGCGCGGGAGACAAGGCGCGCATTCCAGCGCCAGATGCCCCAGGCCAGCGGGATCGCGGCCAGTCCGCCGACGACATAGGTCAGGGGTTCGTCGCTGAAGCTTTCGAAGGCTTGGGTATAGGCGTGGATGGCGGCAAAGGTCATCGCGGCGTTGAACAGGCCACGGCGGTTGGAATGCGCCGCCCACCACGCTGCGGCGATCAGCAGGACGGCCCAGAGCGCGCTGAACACATGCTCGGAGATATGCAGGAATTGCGTCTCCCACGCGGTGCGTGCGACGGACCAGTCCTCCCAGGTCATACCGTCGGTCCAGACCGGCTGATCGGCGCGCGCAAAGCTGAGGCCGACGTAATCGCCCCAGAGACTGGCGACGAGGAACGCGAGATTGCCGACGACGACGGCCATGATGGCAAGGATGCCGGTGTGGCGGGAAAACCTGTCCGGCAAGCGCGTGCCAGCCCAGACACAGAGTGCGACGAGTGCCGCCATCTGGAGGATCGTGAGCGTCGGTTCCGGCGAATAGAATACGTAGACGGCGTGGAAATACGCGGTGCCGGTGTCAAGCGCCTGCGCGAAAGGGATGATCGCAAGCGCGGTGACGGCGCGGACGTTGGTGAAGGTGCCCGCAGCAGCGATCAAGGCCGTCGCGTAGAGCAATGCTGCGGCCTTGGGCAGACCGCCCGCGTCGTCGATCAGCAGGCCCGTGCCCCAGAGATGGAGTGCTATTCCCATGAGGAGTAGTGCGCCGGTGAAGAAGGCGAGCGACTTGGGACCACGCGAGGTCGCCCATGCCGCCGCCGCCGTGATCGCCGCCCCGGCGGTCAGCAGGAGTGCCGGGGACAGTTCGGGCAATTTGTCTGCGATTTCTATGCCACCGCCGGTGATCAGCATGCCCGATCCGATCAATGCGGCGGCGTGCCCGAACATCCGGTAGGTGGCGTCGCCCTTCAGCAAAACAGCGACTCCGGCCGCCATGAACATTGCCCCGGCGACAGCGACCGAAGCGGCGTCGGCAAGCCAGAACACAAGGCCGAATGTCGCGGCCAGTATGCCGCCGCAGAGCAGGGTGTTGACGACCAGCGCCAGCATCGTGGCGCGGGAGCGTTTTGCGATCTCGCCGGCGAGGGTTGGTGTCATCAGACCCTCGGCGAGCATTTGTTCGGTGTTCACGACATGAGGCATGGGACGCATCCTGTTCTGATCTACGTTCAGAATAACATGCCGGAGTTTTGAACGCCGTTCAAGAAAAAGTTTGAACGGCGTTCAATTCGTGACGCAACGTCAGATTTGTCGATCCAGCAAGGGAGAGAGCGTCGCACGCTTCGACACCGGCAGCGCGATCCTCGGGTGCCGGTCTTGGATTTTTCAGCCCAAAGAAAAGGGAAGGTTAGCTGTGGATCGCGCCATCACCGCAGGCGAGTGCCGCTTCGCGGACCGCTTCGGAATAGGTCGGGTGGGCGTGGCAGGTGCGGGCGAGGTCTTCGGCGGCGGCCCCGAATTCCATTGCGACGCAGATTTCGTGGATCAGGTCGCCAGCCATCGGACCGATGATGTGCGCGCCGAGGATGCGGTCGGTTTGCGTGTCGGCGAGAATCTTGACGAAGCCGTCGCCTGAGAAGTTCGCCTTGGCGCGGGCGTTGCCCATGAACGAGAATTTGCCGACCTTGAAGGCGTGGCCGGACTCTTTCAATTGTTCCTCGGTCATGCCGACGGTCGACACCTCGGGATGGGTGTAGATGACGCTGGGGATGACGCCGTAATTCACGTGGCCGGCCTGACCGGAGATGGTTTCGGCAACCGCGATGCCTTCGTCTTCGGCCTTATGCGCCAGCATCGGACCTTCGATCGCGTCGCCGATGGCGTAAATACCCTTGATGTTGGTTGCCCAGTGCGCGTCGGTCTTGATCTGGCCGCGCTCGCTGACTTCGACGCCAAGCTCTTTCAGGCCAAGTCCGGCGGTGTAGGGTTTGCGCCCGGTTGCGACCAGAACCGTCTCGGCGTCCAGCGTGGCTTCGCTGTCGTTCTTCTTCAGCTTGTAGGTGACCGTCGCCATGCCTTTGGTAACATCCACCTTCTGGACCGCCGCGCCCATGACGAATTTCAGACCCTGCTTTTTCAGGGTGCGCTGGAAGGTCTTTTGCACTTCCGCATCCATGCCGGGGGTGATGGCGTCGAGGAATTCGACAACCGTTACATCCGTGCCAAGACGGTTGTAGACCGAGCCGAGTTCCAGCCCGATGACGCCTGCGCCGATCACGACCATCGTTTTCGGGATCTTGCCGAGTTCAAGTGCGCCGGTCGAGGTGACCACGGTCTTTTCGTCAACCTCGACACCCGGAAGCGACGAGGGTTCCGATCCGGAGGCAATGACGATGTTCTTGGCCTCGTGCACCTCGTCACCGACCTTGACGCTTCCCGCTTCGGGGATCGTCGCCCAACCTTTCAGCCAGTCGATCTTGTTCTTCTTGAACAGGAATTCGATGCCCTTGGTGTTCTGGTCGATGGTGTCCTTCTTGTAGGCCAGCATCTGCTTCCAGTCGACGTCGGGCCGCAGCACCTTCAGGCCCATCCTGGCGAAGTTCTCTTCGGTTTCCTGCAGCATCTCGGTGGCGTGCAGCAACGCTTTCGACGGGATGCAGCCGATATTGAGGCAGGTGCCGCCGAGCGTGTCGCGGCCCTCGACGCAGGCGGTTTTCAGACCCAGTTGCGCGCAACGAATGGCGCAGACATAGCCGCCCGGGCCGCTGCCGATCACGATCACATCATAGCTTGCCATTTGGAGTCTCCGGGCCGGTTGCGTCAGTATTGTGTTTCACAAGCCGGATGGGTCGTAAAGGCGATCACGTCACAAGGGCGGCCAGTATCATCAGTGTTGTCGCGCTGAATCCAACCAACCAGATCAGGGAGCGCCAGGGTCGCAGGCCCAACCAATAGGCCGGAATATAGGCGATGCGAGCGGCCAGATAGATCCACGCGCAAAGGGTAGTGAACCCCGAGCCCTTGTCGGCGAGCGTGACAACGACGACAGCGATCGTAAAAAGGATCAGCCCCTCGAAATGGTTGTTGAATGCGCGGAAAAGCCGGGCGGTGCCATCGGTGAGTTGATCTTCCAGCGCGCCGCCCAGACGGGCGCGATCACGCGGGCTGGTAGTCTTGCCGACGCCTAGTTCGCGGTTGGCCGGCACGCTCATCAACCCGTATTGCACGACCTGCAGCAGACCGGCGAGTGCCAGCACGGTTACTTCGGGCGTCATATGGGCGTCATGTGCGGCTGCACCGCAGCGGGGCGACCAGCATGGTGTTGGTGTAGCGCTCGCCCTGACGCGCGGTTTCCTCGATCAGCACGCTGTCGGGCGCATCGACCCATGCGCAACTAGGTTCGAGCGCGATGGAGCGGCGGGCGATGGCTTTGCGATCCGATAGACTGCGCGGTTTCGACGGATCGAAGATGAAAAGGTGCAGTCGGGCGTCGCTGCCGTACGGCACCGTCGAGGGCACATGACGCACCGTGGTCGCGATGTCGCCGATGGGGGCGCCGCAAGCCGCGAGAGCCAGCAGGCAGAGGCAACCGGTGGTGCGGGCCGAAGCGGTCAAGGGCGACATCTTCCGGCCCGCCAGACTCATAGTGCGAGCAGATAGAGATACGCGGTTGCCAAAAGACCGACCGCCCAGATACCGGTTCTGACCCACGGGATGCCGGCCAGATAAACCACCAGATAGGCGACCCGCGCGAGCAGGAAGATCTGTGCCATCAGCAGGGTCGTCGAGGTAAACCCAGTCTTGGCGTCGAGGATCAGGATTGCAGGGGCGAACAGCGCCATCGCCACAACGGAGTTGTCGAGGCAGCGCAGTGCACGACCGGCAGTTCCGGTAAGTTCGCGGCCTTCGTCGCGAGGGGTTGCAAGGTATGGCAGCCCGACCTGCGGAATGGCGAGCAGGACCTGGATGACAATGGTGATAATGACGAGCAGCCCATAGAGAGCTAAAATGGAAAGTTCACTGGACATCGAATTCACCCCGTTTGTGTTCCGTCATGGGAACCTTATCACGGGATAAAATCTTTCTGGCAACCGGCGCGACTGGGGTCAGATCGTTTCGATGAAGTGGTATGACCCGGCTGTAACACCCGCACGTTTGGCGTGAAGCTTTGCGTCCGAGGCATTCATGAAGGCGTCGGCCTTGTCGCGGTCGTTCACCTCGAACAGAAAGAACACCCGTTTGCGGCTGTCGACATCGCGCCAGATCTGCATCAGCGTCAGACCCGCGTCGCGATGTGCCTCGGCGTCGGCGTCGAACACCGCCTTCCAGGCGTCGAAATTCTCCACGTCGTTGCGGCAAAGAAGTTGCATGTCCAAACCTCATGGGTTGCGCCATAACAACCAACGCGGGAGGGCGGCTCAAAGGTCCATCAGCAGGCGCCGGGGGTCTTCCAGAGCTTCTTTGACGCGCACAAGGAACGTTACCGCGCCCTTGCCGTCGACAACGCGGTGATCGTAGCTGAGCGCCAGGTACATCATCGGACGGATCACCACCTGACCGCCGATCGCCACCGGTCGTTCCTGGATCTTGTGCATCCCCAGAATGCCCGATTGCGGCGGGTTCAGGATCGGCGAGGACATCAGCGAGCCATAAACGCCACCGTTCGAGATCGTGAAGGTGCCGCCCTGCATGTCGGCCATGCTGAGTTTGCCGTCGCGCGCCCGCGCCCCGAGTTCGTTGATCTTCTTTTCGATCTCGGCGAACGACATCCGGTCGGCGTCGCGCACCACCGGAACGACCAGACCTGTCGGCGTGCCGACGGCGATGCCCATGTGGACAAAGTTCTTGTAGACCACGTCGGTGCCGTCGATTTCGGCGTTGACCTCGGGGACTTCCTTCAGCGCATGGGTGCAGGCCTTGGTGAAGAACGACATGAACCCAAGTTTCACGCCGTGTTTCTTTTCGAACAGTTCCTTGTATTCCTTGCGAAGGTCCATGGTCGCTGACATGTCCACCTCGTTATAGGTGGTCAGCATCGCGGCGGTGTTCTGCGCATCCTTCAGGCGGCGTGCGATGGTCTGGCGCAGACGGGTCATCTTGACCCGTTCCTCGCGGCCCGCGTCCTCGGCGGCGACCGGCGCGCGTGGTGCGGGGGGCTGGGCTGGAGCTTCGGCCTTTGCCTGCGGTTTCGGATCTGAAAGCGCCTTCTGCACGTCCTCTTTCATGATCCGGCCATCCTTGCCGGTGCCGGTCACAGCGTCGCGGCTGAGGTTGTTCTCGGCCATCAGCTTCCTGGCCGAGGGCGCATCTTCGTTGTCCTTGTCACTGCCTTGGGTGTCGGACTTGACAGGCTCAGCGTCCGTTTGACTAGGCTTGGGTGTGGCTTCGTCGGCTGCCTGCGCCTGACTTTCGCCACCGCTTGTCATTACGGCCAGCTTGCCACCGGCCTCGACCGTTTCGCCTTCATTCTTGAGGATCTCTTTCAGAACGCCCGACGTCGGGGCCGGGACTTCGACTGAGACCTTGTCGGTTTCAAGCTCGCACAGCATTTCGTCCTGCGCGACGCTGTCGCCGACCTTTTTGAACCACGTCGAAACGGTCGCTTCGGTGACGCTTTCGCCCAGTGTCGGGACCATGACATCGACGCTCTGACCCGACCCGCCGCCGGATTTCGGAGCGGGCTTTGCCTTGCCTTTATCGCCGTCGCCGTCGCTGCTGGAGCTTGCACCTGGCGCAGAGGTCGCGTCTTCGCCGTTGGCATTGACGCGCTCGGCCGCATCGGGCTTGGACGCGGAGGGGCGTTCCTTCACCTCGGTCGACGATCCGGCGTGACCGGCATCGGCAATCACACCGAGAAGCGCGTCAACGCCGACGGTTTCGCCTTCCTTGGCGACGATCTCGTCCAGCTTGCCGGCGGCGGGCGAGGGGACTTCGACCGTAACCTTGTCGGTTTCCAGTTCGCACAGCATTTCGTCGACCGCGACGGCATCGCCGGGCTTCTTGAACCATGTGGCGACGGTCGCTTCGGTGACGCTTTCGCCCAGCGTAGGGACTCGGATTTCGGTGGACATGCTCTTACCCTTTTAATGTCAGCGCGTCGTCGACCAACGCTGCCTGTTGTTGCTTGTGGGCCGATGCGAGGCCGGTCGCGGGCGAGGCCGCAGCCGAGCGTCCGACATAGATCGGGCGGGTGATCGCCGCCTTGATGCGGGTGAGAACCCATTCGATGTTGGGCTCCATGAAGGTCCAGCCGCCCTGGTTCTTCGGCTCTTCCTGACACCAGACATAATCGGCGTTCGGAAAGCGGCGCAGTTCCTTGACCATCGAATGCGCGGGGAACGGATAGAATTGTTCGACGCGCATCAGGTAGATGTCCTCTATGCCGCGCTCGTCGCGTTCTTCCAGCAGATCGTAATAGACCTTGCCCGAACACAGCACGACGCGCTTGATCTTTTCGTCTGGCTTCAGCGTGGTGTCGGAATGGCCCTTCTCGGCGTCGTCCCAAAGCACCCTGTGGAAGCTGGAACCGGTCTGGAAGTCCGAGGCATCGCTGACGGCAAGCTTGTGGCGCAACAGCGACTTCGGTGTCATCAGGACCAGCGGCTTGCGGTAGCTGCGATGAAGCTGGCGGCGCAGGATGTGAAAGTAGTTCGCCGGGGTCGTGCAGTTGGCGACGATCCAGTTATCCTCGGCGCACATTTGCAGAAAACGCTCAAGCCGGGCCGACGAATGCTCCGGCCCCTGACCTTCGTAACCATGCGGCAGCAGCATGACGAGACCCGACATCCGCAGCCACTTGCGTTCGCCCGACGAGATGAACTGGTCGAACATGATCTGCGCGCCGTTGGCGAAATCGCCGAACTGCGCTTCCCAAAGCGTGAGCGCGTTCGGTTCGGCCAGCGAATAGCCATATTCAAAGCCTAGCACTGCGTATTCTGACAGCATCGAGTCGATGACGTCGTACTGCGCCTGACCCTCGCGGATGTTATTCAGGGGGTGATAGCGTTCCTCGGTCAACTGGTTCACCAGCGCCGAGTGGCGTTGCGAGAATGTGCCGCGACCCGAATCCTGACCCGACAGGCGCACCGGATAGCCCTCGGTCAGCAGCGACCCGAAGGCAAGCGACTCGGCCGTCGACCAGTCGAAGTTTTCGCCGGTTTCGAACATCTGGCGTTTGGCGTCCAACAGCCGCCCGATGGTCTTGTGGATCTCGAAATCGTCGGGCGGAGTGCTCAGCGCCTTGCCGATCTCTTCCATCGTCCTCTTGCGGATGGCGGTCTTGCCGCGCTGGTATTTCTCGCCTTCGCGATCAAGATGCGACCAGCGACCGTCGAGCCAGTCGGCCTTGTTGGGCTTGTAGGATTTTCCTGCGTCGAATTCCTCGTTCAGATAGGCCTGAAACGCGGCCTTCAAATCCTCGATCTCGCCTTCGGGAATCAGCCCGTCCTTGACCAGTCGATCGGTGTAGATGGTGAGGGTCGTCTTATGGCCCTTGATCTTCTGATACATGATCGGATTGGTGAACATGGGCTCGTCGCCCTCGTTGTGACCGAACCGGCGGTAGCAGAAAATGTCGATCACGACGTCCTTGCCGAACTTCTGGCGGAACTCGGTAGCGACTTTGGCGGCGTGAACCACCGCTTCGGGGTCGTCGCCGTTGACGTGGAAAATCGGCGCTTCGACCATCAGCGCAATATCGGTCGGATAGGGTGACGAGCGGCTGAAGTGCGGCGCGGTGGTGAACCCGATCTGGTTGTTGACGACGATATGCATCGTGCCGCCGGTCTTGTGGCCGCGAAGGCCGGAAAGACCGAAACATTCGGCAACGACACCCTGACCGGCAAACGCCGCGTCACCGTGCAGCAGGATCGGCAGAACAGCCGTGCGGTCCTTGTCGTGCACCTGATCCTGCTTGGCGCGGGCCTTGCCCAGAACCACCGGGTTCACCGCTTCGAGGTGCGAGGGGTTGGCGGTCAGGCTGAGGTGGACGATATTGCCGTCAAAATCACGATCCGACGATGCGCCCAGATGATACTTCACGTCGCCCGAACCGTCGACGTCCTCGGGTTTGAAGCTGCCGCCCTGGAATTCGTTGAAAATCGCCCTGTAGGGCTTCTGCATCACGTTGGCCAGTACCGACAGACGGCCCCGGTGCGGCATCCCGATGATGATGTCCTTCACGCCCAGCGCCCCGCCGCGCTTGATGATCTGCTCCATCGCCGGGATCAGGCTTTCGCCGCCGTCGAGACCGAACCGCTTGGTGCCCATATACTTGACGTGCAGGAATTTCTCGAAGCCCTCGGCCTCGACCATCTTGTTCAGGATCGCCTTGCGCCCGTTCTGAGTGAACTCGATTTCCTTGCCCAGACCCTCAATCCGCTCTTTCAGCCAGGCGGCTTCCTCGGGGTTCGAGATGTGCATGTACTGGAGCGCGAACGTGCCGCAATACGTGCGCGTCACGATCGCCAGGATTTCGCGCATCGAGGCGGTTTCCAGCCCCAGCACGTTGTCGATGAAGATCGGGCGGTCCATGTCGGCTTCGGTGAAGCCATAGGATTTCGGATCAAGCTCGGGATGCGGGGCGTTGCCGTGCATCCCGAGCGGGTCGAGGTCGGCAACCAGATGGCCGCGGATGCGGTAGGCGCGGATGATCATCAGCGCCCGGATCGAATCGAGCACGGCCCGCTTGATCTGTTCGCCGCTGACCTCGGCACCCGCCTCGCGCGCCTTGACGGCGATCTTGCCGGCGGCGGTTTCGCGCACCTTGTCACCGAGATCGCCCCATTGACCGTCAAGCGCGGCGGTCAGGTCGTCCGATGGCACCGGCGGCCAGTCACCGCGCGCCCAGCTTGGCCCGGCGGCTTCGGCTTCGGCGTCGCCCTTGCTATCGCCCAGATTTCGGAAGAACTCCTGCCAGCCCGCGTCGACAGCGTCGGGATCCTTGGCGTAGCGGGCGTGGAGTTGCTCGATATATTCGGCGTTGTGTCCCTGCAGGAAGGACGACGCGCGGAACTGGTCGTTAGGGGATTGGTCGGTCATTGATCAATTTCCTCTGTAGGGGATAGTCACCCAATCGCCTCCAGCACGGCTTCGCCCAGACCTGCCGGGCTTTCGGCGACGATGATACCGGCGGCGCGCATTGCTTCGATCTTGTCCTCGGCACCGCCCTTGCCACCGGCGACAATCGCGCCCGCGTGGCCCATGCGGCGGCCCGGCGGCGCGGTGCGTCCGGCGATGAAGCCAGCGGTCGGCTTCCAGCGGCCGCGCTTCTTCTCGTCGGCCAGAAACTGCGCGGCTTCTTCCTCGGCGGAGCCGCCGATTTCTCCGATCATGATGATGCTCTCGGTCTCGTCATCGGCCAGAAACCACTCCAGAACGTCGATGTGCTCGGTCCCCTTGATCGGGTCGCCGCCGATGCCGACGCAGGTCGACTGACCAAGGCCGACATCGGTTGTCTGCTTCACGGCCTCGTAGGTAAGCGTTCCCGAGCGCGAGACAACTCCGCACGAGCCACGTTTGTGGATGTGGCCCGGCATGATGCCGATCTTGCAGGCGTCGGGCGTGATGACACCCGGACAATTCGGGCCGATCAGGATGGATTTACTGTCCATGAGCGCGCGCTTCACCCGCATCATGTCGAGCACCGGAATGCCCTCGGTGATCGCCACCACCAGCGGGATACCGGCGTCGATGGCTTCCAGGATCGAGTCGGCGGCGAACGGGGGCGGAACATAGATCACGCTTGCCGTCGCGCCGGTCTTGGCGATGGCCTCGTGAACCGAATTGAAGACCGGCAGATCGAGATGGGTCTGCCCGCCCTTGCCGGGCGTGACCCCGCCGACCATTTTCGTGCCGTACGCGATGGCCTGTTCCGAGTGGAAAGTGCCTTGGCTGCCGGTAAACCCCTGACAGATCACTTTGGTATTCTCGTCTACGAGGACTGCCATACTGGTTCCTTCATTCCTGTTCTATTCAGCCACGGGGCGCGCCAACGGCGGTCCGTGTCATCGTGCCATCGGCGGGCGAGATCAGAACGACCGCACCAGAGCCAAGAAGCCATGTTTCATTATTTTGTTTCTGTGCACCGGCGCTGACATTCGGCAGCGTTGCATTCACAAGCCGGGTAACCTGATCGCTGCTTGTGCCGCTGATCGGTTTCACCGCGCAAAGTCCGTTTTTGGCCAGCGTCGCACTGGCGAACGGGGCGGAAAATGTTGAAATGCCGTTGCTGTCGCCAGTTTGCACAAAGCTCAGCGACTTCAGCGAAGCCTCAATATTTTTCGGCTGCGTAGCACGCACGCACGCGGTTAAGAACGCCCCGACAGCTGCCCGCAGGGCGGTGTCTGATTGCGCCACGCTTGCCTCGTTGCTGTCCGGTGTGCTGGTCGATCCGCAACCCGCCAGCGCAAGTCCCGCAGCAGTCAAAATTCCAAAACCCATTTTCATTTCAGTTCCCCCTTGGCAAAAGCCGCTCTACATTCAAGAAAGTCTCGATACCCTCAGGTCCCATCCGCGTGCCAACGTGCACAACGGCGACGCGGCGCGGATTCAGTTGACGTGCTGCCAAAAGGACAGTGCCTTCTGTCTCGCGGTAGGTCTCTGGCATATCCGCAGGCGTTTTAATCCCTTCGCGGGCCAATGCAGTTGCCGCGACATGAGCGGCCTGTGCCGCAAAATCCAAGCCAAACGAAACCTCGCACCGTCGGTCCGTTCCCGGCGTCGCCGAGCGACCGGTAACAGGTGAAGGTGCCACATCCGAAAACGGATCCAGGTCATAAAAATCATAACGCAGGTTCGCCAATCCGAATGCAACTTTTGCTTTTTCGGCTGTCATAAAGGGCGAAAAGCAATTCTCGGCAAAGGCTTCAATCCCTGAGCGCGCATCTGTTTCGGGCGAGCGCGCGCTGGCGGGGCTGCACATTGCGATTGTGACCACAGCGGCTAATGCGGTGCGCAAGGTCACCGCCGCCAAAGCAGAAACATGGTGACAAGCGTTGCGACAAAGGCCGAAATCGTCGTGGCCCACCCAAGTATTCCACCTATGATCAGGCCGACATCGTCTTGCTCTCCCGAGTAGCTTATCCAAAACCAAGCTGAGATTGCCCATGCTGTGCCCAGCACCAGCCAGTAGGACAGATGCAGTCGCTTCTCGTGCCCGCGCCAGAAATAGTAAGCCGCGCAGACAAGCAATGTTGGCAGCGACAGAAGCAGCAGAGAAAACTCGATACCCAAAGGTCACCCCTTTACTGCTTTCACGATCTTCTCGGCACCGTCTTTCAGATTATCCGCTGCAATCACGTCAAGGCCGGACTCGTTGATGATGCGCTTGCCTTCTTCGACGTTCGTGCCTTCGAGCCGCACAACCAACGGCACTTTCAGACCCACTTCTTTGACTGCGGACACGACACCTTCGGCAATCACGTCACACCGCATGATCCCGCCAAAGATGTTCACCAAAATGCCTTTGACCTGTGGATCAGACGTGATGATTTTGAAGGCCTCGGTCACTTTTTCCTTTGTCGCACCGCCGCCCACGTCCAAAAAGTTGGCAGGCTCGGCACCGTAAAGCTTAATGATATCCATTGTTGCCATCGCCAGACCTGCACCGTTGACCATGCAGCCAATCTCACCATCAAGCGCGATATAGTTCAGGTCATACTTCGATGCCTGAAGCTCTTTTGAATCTTCTTCGGACTCGTCGCGCAGCTCCAGAATATCCGGATGGCGGTAAAGTGCATTGCCATCAAAGCTCATCTTGGCATCAAGGCATTTCAGATCGCCTTTATCAGTCACGATCAGCGGGTTGATCTCAAGCATTTCCATGTCTTTGGCTAGGAACAGATTATAAAGCGTGCCCATAAGTTTGACGCACTGTTTGATCTGCGGGCCTTTCAGACCAAGCTCAAAGGCAATGCGGCGACCGTGAAATGCTTGGTATCCCGTGGCAGGATCGACGCTGAATGACAGGATCTTTTCCGGTGTCGCGTGCGCGACCTCTTCAATGTCCATGCCCCCTTCGGTCGATGCGACAAAGCTGATGCGGCTGGTTTGACGATCCACCAGCAGCGCCAGGTACATCTCGGCCTCGATGCCTGCGCCATCTTCGATGTAGATTCGGTTGACCTGCTTGCCCGCTGCGCCGGTTTGCTTTGTCACCAGCGTGCGGCCCAGCATGCGCTTTGCCTCGTTCGCGGCTTCCTCCACCGATTTGGCAAGCCGAACGCCGCCTTGGTCACCTGCGTCGGCCTCTTTGAAAGTGCCCTTGCCGCGTCCGCCCGCGTGAATTTGCGCTTTGACGACCCAAAGAGGTCCGTCTAGTGCGCCCGCTGCTGTTTTTGCTTCTTCTGCGCGCAGTACCGCGCGCCCGTCAGACACCGGAGCGCCCG
Organism: Paracoccaceae bacterium; assembly: GCA_037968535.1. Lineage (GTDB taxonomy): Bacteria > Pseudomonadota > Alphaproteobacteria > Rhodobacterales > Rhodobacteraceae > JAHEAO01. The sequence goes on along the minus strand of JBBKVT010000226.1, from coordinate 8,828 downwards.
CGTCGCGCAACAGCGCCTTGGCCTGATATTCGTGGATGTTCACCTGCACGTCTCCTGACAGTGGTGGGGTGTTTCAAAGTGCCTTTCGCATGGCAGTGGGCGTGGGTTAAGGAGAAAGTGTTGCAAACTCACTAAATTGCGCAGAATAGTTGCATTTGTGATCACAGTATAAAAACGTGTGATCACAAATCCAAAAAATCAAAGAAAAACCCCGCTCTATGGCGGGGCCCTTCACACATCAATGTCTCTAAGTTTAGCCTAGGCCGCTATCGATGCCTTTACAGGCCTCAACCAACCCTTTGACGGCGTCAACAGACTTGTCGAACATCGCTTGTTCGTCTTTTGACATTTGGATGTTGACCACACGTTCAATGCCGCCTGCACCGATCACAGTCGGCACGCCAACATACATGTCTTTCAGGCCCAAGGCGCCATCAACGTAGGCGGCACAGGGCAGCACGCGTTTTTGGTCTTTCAAAAAGGCCTCGGCCATCTCGATTGCGCTGGTTGCAGGTGCATAAAACGCAGACCCATTGCCCAAAAGACCGACAATTTCAGCGCCGCCATCGCGGGTGCGCTGGATGATTGCATCAAGTTTCTCTTGCGTGGTCCAGCCCATCTCGACCAGATCAGGCAGGGGGATGCCGCCGACGGTGGAATAGCGCGCCAAAGGCACCATCGTGTCGCCATGACCGCCAAGAACAAAGGCGGTGACGTCTTTCATCGAGACATTGAATTCCAGCGACAAGAAGTGGCGAAAGCGTGCGCTGTCCAGCACGCCTGCCATGCCGCAGACCATGTTGTGGGGCAGGCCCGAATATTCGCGCAGCGCCCAAACCATCGCGTCAAGCGGGTTGGTAATACAGATAACAAATGCATCTGGTGCGTTTGTTTTAATGCCTTCACCGACAGCCTTCATGACTTTAAGGTTGATGCCCAACAGGTCATCACGGCTCATCCCTGGTTTGCGGGGGACACCAGCGGTGACGATGCAGACGTCCGCACCGGCAATATCGGCATAATCGTTGGTGCCTTTAAGATGCGCATCAAAGCCTTCGGCAGGGCCAGCTTCGGCAATATCAAGCGCTTTGCCCTGCGGTGTACCTTCGGCGATGTCAAAGAGGATGATGTCGCCCATTTCCTTGAGTGCAGCAAGGTGAGCAAGCGTGCCACCAATTTGACCCGCGCCAATAAGCGCGATCTTTGGTCTAGCCATTTTAGATCTCCGGATCCGGTTAGTTTCGGGCGCGATGCGTAGTCTCAGTTTGCTGCATGTGCAAGAGCGCGCGTGACTGGGTGGTTTCATTCTCACTAGACCAATGCAGGTTAAGAGAATGAGAACCTTAGAGGAAATCGTCTATGAAATTCGATATCGTCTTTTTTGCGCTGGCCATTTCAGCGGTGATCTTTGCAGGAATATCTACAGGGGGCTCGGTTCCGCGGCGACTTTTTCGGTTACGCCGATTCTGGCATTGATGCTTCCACCTAGGTCATTACGACACTGACAGGCAGCAATCTTATATTCAACGCGGTGACCTGATCTTAGCTGCGAATGCCGGCTGGTTTTGCAGGTTCGTCCAAGCTTTCATAACTTTGGCCCGATGCGAGAAGACACATAACGCCGTTGGGCGTTGTGACCGTAATCGTCCAGGTTCCGGTGACCTGCGAGGCATAAACCTCGATCACGCGGCCTTTGTTGGCCATGCCAATCGACTGACGGCTTTCACCGTACTTTGAAGACAGGCGGTCAACCAAAGCACTGCGAGCGCCGCAGTTTTTCCGTTCTTGTGCAAAGGCGGGAGCTGATGCCACAGCCATGGCTGCAATAAGGAAGGCAAATTTGAGTTTCATCTTTGGTCCTTTCCGGAGGGCGTTCGGGCCACCTTGAGCAAGGCGCCCTGTTCCAAGGGCAACGTCACAACAATGAGAACAGAACAAGAATATGCGGTTAATCCTCGGTTCTGAGGGGTATTGTCTTGGTAATGCCTATGAAAACGCGGTGTTTCTGCGATGCAGCAGACCACTTGCGAATTGCCAATCAGCCGTGCAGGGTCCGCCAAATGCAACGAAACGCGGGACGAATCATGGGATCCACGACAGACCTGTACCGTTCGGTGCTTTACATCCCCGCGTCGCGCGCGCGTGCGATAGAAAAAGCCCGGACCTTGCCGACCGATGCAATCATTTTCGATCTGGAAGACGCCGTGGCCCCTGACGCCAAGGGTGAGGCACGTACAACGCTCGCCAAGGAGCTTAAAACAGGCGGGTTTGGCCCGCGTGCCCGCATCGTTCGGATCAATGCGCTGGATACCGCGTGGGGCGAGGCCGACGCACGCGCAACTGCCGACATGGATTGCGATGCGGTTCTGTTGCCCAAGCTTGATGGTCCAGAACACGTCGCGGCACTTGCCAAGCTGACCAACCGACCGATCTGGTGCATGATGGAATCGCCGCGTGGGTGTCTGAACGCTTTGTCCATCGCCGACCACCCGTCTGTTGCGGGATTTGTCATGGGAACCAATGACTTGGCCAAAGATTTGGGTTGCGAAACCAAAGGCGACCGCTTGCCAATAATGACGGCCTTGCAAACCTGTCTCGCAGCCGCGCGCGCTGCTGGTATCGTCTGTGTCGATGGCGTTTATAACGCCTTCAAAGACGACAAGGGTCTGCGCGCCGAATGCACGCAGGGCCGCGCACTTGGTATGGACGGCAAAACCCTGATCCACCCTGCGCAACTTGAGATCGCCAACGAGGTTTTTGCCCCAACTGACGCGCAGATAGACCTCGCCAACCGCCATATCTCTGCTTTTGACGAAGCGCAGGCAAAAGGTGAAGCAGTCGCAGTGGTTGACGGGCGCATTGTAGAAAATCTGCACGTCGAGACAGCCCGCGCCACACTTGCCCGCGCAGCTGCCATTCAGGAAAGGTCTACCCCATGACGCTTCTTATTCTCGGTCTTGTCCTTTGGACTGGTGCGCATTTTTTCAAACGTCTGGCCCCGGATGCACGCGCTGCGATGACCGAAAAAATGGGCGAAAAGTCCAAAGGCATCATCGCAGTCGTACTGGTGGTGTCCATTGTGCTTATGGTCATCGGATATCGCGGTGCTGACACAGCCATTTTTTGGGGACGCACGCCGGCGATGACCGGCATCAACAACCTTCTGATGATCGTCGCCATAGCCTTGATGGGTGTAAACAGCTCTAAAAGCCGCTTCAGAGGCAAATTGCGCCACGGGATGCTATCGGGCGTCATTGTCTGGTGTGTTGCGCATCTTTTGGTCAACGGCGACGTCGCCTCAATCGTGCTTTTCGGCGGCATTGGTCTTTGGGCCATCGCCCAGATGATTATCCTCAACCGGACAACAGAACCCGAGCCTGAATTCACCGAAGGCACTGCTGCAGGCGACGTCAAGTTACTGGTCATCACGCTTGTCCTTTACGCTGTTATCGCCGGGATCCACTCGTGGCTTGGCTATGCCCCATTCGGATAGATCGATGAAAACCAACTCAGGCCGCTTTTTTGAAGACTACCAAGTTGGTGAGATCATCGACCATGCAGTGCCGCGCACAATTTCAGGTGGTGAACGGGCGCTATATCATGCGCTTTATCCCGCGCGACACGCGCTTTATTCATCCGATATGTTCGCAAAAGCGTCGGGGCTAAGCAAAGCGCCACTCGATGATCTGCTGGTTTTCCACACTGTTTTTGGAAAAACCGTCCCTGACATATCGCTGAACGCTGTCGCCAATCTTGGGTACGCCGAAGGCCGGTGGCTAAAACCTGTCAGCGCAGGCGCGACGCTGACTTCAAGCTCTGAAGTGATCGGCGTCAAAGAAAACTCTAACGGTAAAACCGGCGTTGTCTGGGTGCGCACAACCGGGCGCGATGAGACCGGGGATGCGGTCCTTAGCTTTGTGCGTTGGGTGATGGTGCGAAAACGCGACGCCGCGTCTAAAGCTCCGGAAACCACAATTCCTGATCTGGCATTGAGCGTGCCCGCCGAGACGCTTCACATTCCACATGGCCTTGATTTTACCACATACGATTTCACTCTGGCTGGTGAGCCGCACCGTTGGGGTGATTACGAAGTTGGCGAAACCATCGATCACGTCGACCGCGTCACAATCGAAGAGGCCGAGCACATGCTGGCCACGCGCCTTTGGCAGAACACCGCCAAAGTGCATTTTGACGCCACCAATCGCGAAGACGGAAAGCGCCTGATCTATGGCGGTCATGTAATTTCGATGGCCCGTGCTTTGTCGTTCAACGGGCTGGCCAATGCGCAAATAATCGCAGGCCTAAATGCCGGAAGCCACGTCAGCCCTTGTTTTGCCGGCGACACGATCTGCGCGTGGTCCGAGGTTTTGGACAAAGCCGAAACCAAGGCGCCCGGTGTCGGAGCCCTGCGTTTGCGTCTGGTTGCGCACAAACCCGAAGCTGAGGCGTTCGCGCTTAACGGAGACGACGGCAAATATTTGCCCGGCGTGCTGCTCGATCTCGACTATTGGGCGCTTGTGCCGATTTGACAAAGGCGACAAACGCTGTGGACGAAGCGGCCAGTCCTACGGCCTTACGCCACGACCCCCATGCACTCGATCTCGACCTTCATCCTCGGATCGACAAGTGCCGAGACTTCCACAAGCGTCGAGGCTGGCCGATGCTCTCCGAAATATGCGACGCGCGCCGGGTTAATCAGTGCGCGATCCGCAATATCAGTCAGAAAGATTTGCACTTTGGTGACCGTGTCAGGCATGCCGCCAGCCGCCTGCAGACACACGTCCATCGCATGAAGAGCTATGTCGAATTGCGCCGCCGTGTCTTCAGGAATATGTCCATCGGCCGTCATCCCGACGATGCCAGAAACCCAGATCAATTCGCCTGCCCGCACAGAATGGCAATAATGACTTACGGGTGCCATTTGCCCCGCGACCAAGTACCGTTGAATGTCCATGTGTCCTCCGTTCGATGATGATGCAATTTGCCAAAGCAAACTGTGCCGGTGGAATATGCCACCTCTCCGGAACCATGCTCATGGCTCTGATTTTTGTCCAGCCGCCGCATTCAGCGCACTCGAATATCAGCCCAGTTTGAAATATGTGCGAAACGTACAAAACTTCCAAAAACACCACCGAACGGTGCAAAGATGTAAACATTATCTGGCCGCGCTGCGTACAAAACGCGGTATGATCAGCGCGCGCTTAACGGTTTTGAAAGGGGCTCCACGATGAAAAATGCACTCGCCACCGCTCTGATAATTGCAGCGTCCCATGTTCAGGCAGGAGCGTGCGGGCCGGATGGTTCAGACGACATTGCCTCTTTCGAGGCGGCAAAAGAAGCGTTCCTGCAAGCAGACTATGAAACCTTCTTCAATGGAATAGGCCCCTATTTCTCGGGCACCGATTATGCAGAGACATTTGGTCAGGTCCGTGTGGTTTTCCCCAATCCATACACGCGCTGTCGAACCATTCTGCAACGCCGTGAAATGCCCGGGTTTTACCAAGATCTAGTCCTCTATTTCCCAGCCGGTTCTGACGCGCCGCTGGCGCTTTTGCTGGTCGGAGCCGAAGTCGACGGACAGGTCAATCTGCTAGAATTCACCTTCAACACCGGCATCTCCGATGTGCTGGACAGCTTGAAATGAAAACGGCCGCAGCGATAAAGCTGCGGCCATGAAATCTTTATAAGTCAGCGGATTACTTCATTTTATCAAGCATTTGAGCTGATCTATTCTTTATGCAGATCGGCGCGCATGCGTCCCATATGTTCGTCCCACCCTTTGTCCAGCGCCAACAAAAGTCCAAAAGCTTCCTGGGTTTGTGGCAAGCCTTCATGGGTCAGCGAGAGCCGCGTGCCGCCGTCAATTTCTTCCAACGACCATTTGACTGTGCTTACCGCTTCGCCCATCGGCGTGATGGTGAACGTGTACTCCAGCCGCGTATACGGATCGGCAGTCAGCACATCGCCCCACATCAGCTTGTCGCCGCTTTCCGTGCCATACATCGCGTAGGCGCCTTCGACCAAAGTGGTGTCTGGTTTGTGAAACCAGATAGCCAGTTTTTCTGGTTCTGTTAGATAGGCCCAGACCTGCGCGGGCGTTGCTTTCAGATAGACGGACTTGCGAATTGTGTTGTCGGTCATTGAGTATCCTTTTCAATTGAATCTTTAAGGGAAGACAACCGGTCGTCCCAGAAGGCGTCGAAGAAACCAAACCAGTCAAAGACTCGCTTAATTCCGTTTGGATTCAGGGCGTTGATACGGGTTCGCCCATCAGTGCGCACATCGATCAACCCACCATCGCTAAGGACGGTGAGGTGCTTTTTCACAGCGGCGCGGGTCATATCGAAATTGTCGGCAACCTCGGCAATGGTCATTTCATTTCTCGCCAAAAGCTTAAGTATGTCGCGTCGTGTGGTATCTGCCAAAGCGCGAAAGCCAAGTTGTTCAGGGGTGTTCATTTGACCACTGGTACAAAATCGAAAGCGCCGTCCTGGTAAAGATAGACGACACAAGGGTCAGGAGACACACAGGCCGAGACATGCGCCAATCCGGCAGGAATGCGGTAAAATGCGCCCGGACCGATTGGATCGGCAAGGTCGGGGTCATCGCCGTCAGCATAGTGGATCATCTCACCCTCAAGCAACACGCCGGACATGTTGGCGGATTTGACGTGTATTGGGCTGACAGTCCCGGCTGGAAGCCGGACCATCGCCTGATAAGGCTCGCTGAACCTGTCCCCTTGTAATGTAGCAAAAGCCACACCTTCAGGAGTTGTCTCCCATACAAGATCAGCAACACCGATCAGACTGATTTCCTCTGCCATCAATGGGGCGGCAGTCAGGGTTGCGCAAAGGATAAGTAATAAATTGGGTCGAGACATGGCGTAACCTTTTTATAGTACCAAACGGTATCTCTTAATATGATACCAAACAGTGCTACGTCAAGCGTTCTTATGCAGAAACCTTGCCGCTGACTGCGTGACAGAACCGAAGCATGCCAATCGAGGCACGCTGGGAAAGTTAAAATGTGAACAGGAATGACCAAGCCCGCGACCGTGTTGCGCGTGACATCCCCGCTCGTTTTGGTAAGACAGGCGCAACGATAAGGAAAAGGGAACGTCTCATGCCCGAAGCGAACCGCGGCAACCGCCCACTTTCACCGCACATAACCATTTATCGCCCTCAGTTGACGTCCATAACGTCGATCCTGACTCGCATCACTGGGACTTCACTGCTTTTCGGCGCGCTGCTGACAGTCTGGTGGTTTCTTTCGGCGGCATCGTCGCCAGAGTATTTTGTCTTCGCAGATGGGCTGATAACTTCGTTTCTGGGCGATCTGATCATGGCGCTTTCAGTTTGGGCCCTCTGGTATCACTCACTCGCCGGGCTGCGGCACCTTTACTGGGACACAGGCCGTGGGCTGGAAATCGAAACAGCCGAGAAATCGGGTGTGGCGGTTATTGTGCTGTCAGTTGCGATGACTGTCATCACCCTTTTGGTCGTGGGAGGTTAACGCATGTCTTATATGACCGATCTGAAACGCGCTGTCGGAAATGGCTCTGCCGGTGCAGGCACCGCGCGGCACTGGGCGATGACCAAGTCTTCTGTGGCCTTGTTGATCCTGACGCCATTTTTTCTATTCACCTTTGGGCCGATGCTGGGTCAGCCGCACGAAGCTGTGCTGGAGTATTTCGCGCGCCCATTCCCGGCGATTGTCTCGGCATTGATGATCGTTGTTGGTTTTATGCACTTTAAGACCGGCGTGCAGGCAGTGTGGGAAGACTACACACACGGCACCACCCGCGAGATCGGGATCGTGCTGACCACATGCCTGTCTTATGGCGCGGCCGCTGTCGGCCTTTTCGCCCTTGCTAAAATCGCGCTCTAAGGAAATCCCATGGCCACTTACGAATACGAAACGCACGAATATGACTGCATCGTTGTGGGTGCCGGAGGCTCTGGCCTGCGCGCAACCCTTGGGATGGCCGAAGAAGGGCTTCGAACCGCCTGCATCACCAAGGTCTTTCCGACACGCTCGCACACGGTAGCTGCGCAAGGGGGCATTGCCGCCTCGCTTGGCAACATGGGGCCGGATCATTGGCAGTGGCATATGTATGACACGGTCAAAGGCTCGGATTGGTTGGGCGACACGGATGCGATGGAGTACTTGGCCCGTGAAGCGCCCAAGGCGGTCTACGAGCTTGAGCATTACGGCGTGCCGTTTTCGCGCACTGAAGAGGGGAAAATCTATCAGCGCCCCTTTGGAGGTCACACCACCGAGTTTGGCGAGGGCCCCCCAGTGCAGCGGACCTGTGCTGCTGCCGACCGAACCGGCCACGCGATTTTGCACACGCTCTACGGCCAGTCACTGAAGCACAACGCCGAGTTCTTTATCGAATACTTCGCGATTGATTTGATCATGGCCGAAGACGGCACCTGCCAGGGTGTTGTGGCCTGGTGTCTGGAAGACGGCTCGCTGCATGTGTTCAACGCAAAGATGACCGTACTGGCAACAGGTGGGTATGGCCGCGCCTACTTCAGCGCGACGTCTGCCCACACCTGCACCGGTGACGGCGGTGGCATGGCCGCGCGCGCAGGTCTGCCATTGCAGGACATGGAGTTCGTGCAATTCCATCCAACTGGCATCTATGGTGCCGGGTGTCTGATCACCGAAGGCGCACGCGGCGAAGGTGGCTATCTTACCAATTCTGAAGGCGAGCGCTTTATGGAGCGCTATGCGCCGACGTATAAGGACTTGGCGAGCCGTGATGTTGTCAGCCGTTGCATGACGATGGAAATCCGCGAAGGCCGTGGCGTGGGCCCTGACCG
>JBBKVT010000225.1:0-4573 GCA_037968535.1 Paracoccaceae bacterium | reverse complement strand
GCGCAAAGTTCCAGTACTTTCGCCTTCACACCTGCCTCGACTGCTGCATTCCCGGCCTCGCCATTCGCGGCCAACCCGTCGACCACTTCGACAATCCAGTCGGCGATTTGGCGGAACTCGGCTTCAGCAAAGCCGCGGGTCGTGCCAGCAGGTGTGCCAAGACGCACGCCCGAGGTGACGGTCGGTTTTTCAGGGTCGAACGGGATGCCGTTCTTGTTGCAGGTGATGCTGGCACGCCCCAGCGCGGTTTCGGTGGCATTCCCCTTGACGTCTTTGGGGCGCAGATCGACCAGCAGGACATGAGTGTCGGTGCCGCCTGTGACGATATCCAGCCCGCCCTTCATCAACTGGTCCGCCAGCGCCTGTGCATTCGTGATGACCTGAGCCGTGTAGGCCCTGAATTCAGGTCGTAGTGCTTCGCCGAACGCCACCGCTTTCGCGGCGATCACATGCATCAGCGGACCGCCCTGAATCCCGGGGAATATCGCAGAGTTCACCTTCTTTGCTATCTGTTCATCATTTGTGACGATCATCCCACCACGAGGACCACGCAGAGTTTTGTGGGTCGTCGTCGTCCCGACATGGGCGTGCGGGAAGGGCGATGGGTGATGACCGCCCGCGACAAGCCCTGCGAAATGCGCCATGTCGACCAGAAGCCAGGCACCCACGCTGTCTGCGATCTCGCGCATCCGCGCAAAGTCGATCTGCCGCGGAATCGCAGAGCCACCGGCAATCAACAGCTTTGGCTGATGCTCTTTGGCCAGTGCGGCAATCTCGTCATAGTCGATGCGGTTGTCCTGTTTGCGGACGCCGTATTGCACCGGGTTGAACCACTTGCCTGACTGGTTCGGGGCCGCGCCATGGGTCAGATGCCCGCCCGATGCCAGGTTCATGCCAAGGATCGTATCGCCGGGTGTCAGCAGCGCCTGAAACACACCTTGGTTGGCCTGCGATCCCGAATTCGGCTGCACATTCGCAAATGCGCATCCGAACAGTTTGCAAGCCCGCTCGATCGCGAGGTTCTCAGCGATGTCCACATATTCGCAGCCGCCATAATAACGCCGACCGGGATAACCTTCGGCGTATTTGTTGGTCATCACCGACCCCTGCGCCTCCATCACGGCGGCAGAGACGATGTTTTCCGAGGCGATCAGCTCGATCTCATTTTGCTGACGTCCGAGTTCCTTGGAAATCGCGCCGAAAATCTCTGGATCGCGGGTCGAAAGATTCTCGGTGAAAAAGCCGGTATCGCGGTGCGGGGCGTTCATGCGCGTCTCTCCGATGAGGTTCTGCCTTGGGCGCTGTTTAGCGGGGATCGGTTCGTTGAAAAAGCCCGGAATACGACGCTGCTGGCCGGATTTGCGCCCTGGCCCGGCAGCGGCCAGGGCTTGTGTTTCAAGCAGGGGCGGGCGATGACTTTGGCAAACAGGAGCCAAAGTCATGGCCGCAAAGACAAAAATCGCCTTCGTAGCAAGCGACGTTGTGATCGCGCAGAATGCGCTTGAACGTCTGTCGCGCCGCTACGGCAATGTGTCTTTGAGCGAGGCCGAAGTGATCGTAGCACTCGGCGGTGACGGTTTCATGCTTCAGACGCTGCACCGGACGATGGCATTCGATGCGCCGGTTTACGGGATGAACTGCGGCACGATCGGGTTTCTGATGAACGAGTTTCACGAAGACGACCTGATCCAGCGGCTCTCGGTCGCGGAAGAGGAAAAGATCAACCCGCTGCGGATGGTGGCGGAATGTTCCGACGGATCCCGGCACGAGGCGCTGGCAATCAACGAGGTCTCTTTGCTGCGTGCTGGCCCTCAAGCGGCCAAATTGCGGATCAGCATCGACGACAAGGTGCGGATGGAAGAACTGGTCTGCGACGGTGCGTTGGTCTGCACGCCTGCCGGATCGACCGCCTACAACTACTCGGCGCACGGCCCGATCCTTCCGATTGGCTCTGACGTGCTGGCGCTGACGGCGATGGCCGCGTTTCGGCCACGCCGCTGGCATGGGGCACTGTTGTCGAAAAGCTCGAAGGTGCGGTTCGATGTCGTTGATCCGGTCAAGCGCCCCGTCATGGCCGATGCCGACAGCCGGTCCGTCCGCGACGTGGTCTGGGTCGAGATCACCAGCGATGCCGAGGTCGTTCATCGTATTCTGTTTGATCCGGGCCATGGTCTGGAAGAGCGATTGACGCGCGAGCAATTTACCTAGCCGGAAGGCAGCACGTCGGCTTTGGCCCAGGCGTCGAGCTTGCGGTAGAGGGTTGATGGCGAAACCGCGAGCGCGCGTGCCGCACGCGGAACGGAACCCGCGGCGCGTCTCATAGCTTCCTAGATGACCAGTCGTTCGATTTCAGCCAGCGTCTTGTCGGTCCATTCCGGACAACTCGCAGCCGATTCGGGCAGAGCCGACCCCTCGATCCGAAGTGACCGAAGCAGCGGAGGCGAGAACATGTCCAGCGTGATTATCGGCCCTTCTTCGAACGTGGCGATGCCGCGCAGGACGTTCAGCAGTTCGCGGACATTTCCGGTCCAGGGCAGCGATAGGAAGAGTTCTTCCACGTCGTGTGACACCGCGGTGAAGAAGCAACTTTCGGTAGCTGCAAGCTCGGGCAGTTTCTGGTTCGCAATATCGATGACATCCCGCTCGCGATCGCGCAGTAACGGAAAATGGATTGGCAACACATCAAGCCGGTGGAAAAGCTCAGGGCGAAAGCGGCCCTGAAGAACCTCGCTTCGCGGGTCGCGGTTGGTCGCCGAAATTATTCGCATACTCCGGTCCGCGCCGCCGTTTTCTATCAGGTACAAAAGTTGCGCCCGCAGAGCGGGATCGAGATCGCAGACATGATCCAGAAACACCGTGCCATAGGCGGCCTCGATGCCGGCTAGTGCACCGGCACCTGCTTCGCCTGACAGGGCCGCGCAATTGATCGTCAGAAAGGGTTCCTTGGCTCTGCCAGAAATCCGGTGGATACAGTCTGCGGCGAGCGATTTGCCGGTGCCGCTGTCGCCGGTCAGAAAGACGGGGCCGCTGGAACGGGCTGCGTTGTCGATCGCCGACCGAAGCGCATGGAATGCGGGAGAGGAGCCGAACATTTCGGGACAAGGCTCATTGTCCCTGGCCAACTTCTGCACTTCGAATGGTCGAGCCTTTCTGATAGCCGACAGCAGTACTGTTTCCCGGACCGGTCGTACAAGAACTGACGCTGCACCCAAAGCCGCCGACTGACGTGTCGACAGATCGGCTTCTGCGACGACGATGACCGGGGCCAAATGGTCCGCTGAAAGAAAGTCCGATGCCAGATCTGCGGCGTCGTTTCGTGGAAGAGACAGGTCGAGAATGATGATGTCCGGTCGGTCCTGCCGAAACCGCACAAGTGCTTCCAGCGCCGTGCGGGTGACGATTACCTCGAAACCTTCGGTCCGAAGCGTCGCGGCGGTCCGCCCCCCCATCGAAGGGCTGTGCTCGACAAGCAGGATTCGCGCGGCAGTCACGCTAATGCTTCCCAGATCAAAGTAGGATGGCGATGCGACACCGCATTGCGCGGCTTCGGTTGGTTTAGCGGCATTACTCTTACCTCGGATACTCATACAACCACGACCAAAAAGCGGCGCGGACTTGTGCAACAGTCAGGCAGCAGCCCTTACGGCACAACTGCGTGGGCCAATCTAGCTTGGCATTCCGAGGCGGCTCAAGCTTTTGCGTGCATTTTGGTTAAATTTTACACTTTAGGGTAACCTAATGTTTTCAATGCCGAACCAATCTCGTCCAGGATTGCGGGATCGTCGATCGTCGCGGGCATCTTGAACTCTTCGCCATCCGCAATCTTAACCATCGTTGCGCGAAGAATCTTGCCAGAACGGGTCTTTGGCAAACGGTCGACGACCACCGCGAGTTTGAACGCAGCGACCGGTCCAATCTCGTCCCGCACCATCTGCACGACCTCGCGGCAGATCTGCTCGTGATCGCGATCAGTGCCGGAATTCAAGCAAAGGAAACCCAAGGGCAACTGCCCCTTGATCTCGTCCGTAACGCCGATCACGGCGCATTCGGCGACATCGGGATGGTTGGCCAGAACTTCTTCCATGCCGCCGGTCGACAGCCGGTGACCGGCGACGTTGATTACATCATCGGTGCGGGCCATGATGTAGATGTAACCATCTTCGTCGATGTATCCTGCATCGCCGGTTTCATAATAGCCGGGGAAGTGGTCGAGGTAGCTTTTGCGGAACCGCTGCTCGGCATTCCAGAGCGTCGGCAATGTGCCCGGCGGCAGCGGCAGTTTTACCGCGATTGCACCCAGAATTCCTGCTGGCACCGGATGTCCCGCCTCGTCAAGGATCACGACTTCATGGCCCGGCATTGCGACAGAGGGCGAGCCGATCTTGACCGGAAGCGCTTCTACCCCCATCGGGTTGGCAGCGATCGACCAGCCGGTTTCGGTTTGCCACCAATGGTCGATCACCGGCACGCTCAGCAGTTTCATAGCCCATCTGATCGTATCGGGATCTGCGCGTTCTCCTGCAAGAAACAGCGTTTGCAGCGACGAAAGATCGTAGTTCCGTGCATATTCGCC
>JBBKVT010000224.1:0-3449 GCA_037968535.1 Paracoccaceae bacterium | reverse complement strand
TCAAACTCTACCCCCTGCGAGACCGGGATCACTTCAAGCACGGTCCCGTCGGGCGGCACCACGCCACCAACGGTGAAGACCTGCATTTCGTGGATGACGCCATCGACCGGGGCCAGGATATCGATCCGTTCCAGCTGCTTTTCGATGGTGACGATCTGCAGCACGATTTCCTCGCGCTGTGCGGTGGCCTCGCGCAGTTCGGTGACGACCTCTTCCTTGAACTGCCGACCGCTTTGCAGGATCTCAAGCTCGGTATCGCGGATCGAGTTGTGGATCCGCGCCAGTTCGGACTGTGCCTCGGACAATTGACCCAGAAGCGAGGCCTGATTGCGCTGCAAATCCAGAACCTGGCTTTCACGGGCCAGGCCCTGGGCATTCAGGATCTGGACGCTTTTGAGTTCGGTTTCGATATAGGCCAGCTGGTCCTGCATGGCCGACGTCCGCCCTTCGACGCCAGTGATCTGGTTGTGAAACTGTAGAACCCGTTCCCGAAGTTGCTCCTTGCGGCCTGCAAGAACCTCCCTTCGGGCGGTGAAAATCTCTCTCTGGCCTATGATATGCTGATCAAGCGGAAGGTTCTTCTGGATGCCCGACATCTGGGGAAATGCGATCGTGTCATCGCCCTTGTATTCCGCCTGCAACCGGCTTTCGCGGGCCAGCACTTCGGCCAAGCGGTTGTGGTAGATGTCAAAATTGACCTGCAGCAGTGTGGGGTCCAGTCGCAGCAGCACGTCGCCCGCATGGACCAGATCCCCATCCTTGACGAAAATTTCGCTTACCACGCCGCCGTCAAGGCTTTGGACCACCTTGGGCTTGCCGCGTACCACGGCCTGCCCTGAGGCAATGATGGCGCCGCTGATCATCGTGGTGCTGAGCCAGACGAAGACAATGACCAGAAGGCAAAGACTGGCCAATATCCCGATTCGTGCGGTGGCGGTCAGGCCGGTTTTCAGGACTGGTTGGGGTTTTGCAAGTGGTGGCATTGTCATGATCCGGTCTTTTGGGTGGCCGGTCCCAAGGTAACCGAGACCGGGGTCGCGGTGGGGACCGCAGCCGCGCCGAAGACCTCGGTTTTGTCGCCGAAATGCGCCGCCTTGCCTTTGTGAAGGATCAGAACCTTGTTGACCGCGCCGATGATGTTGGGTCGGTGCGCCATCACGATGATAAGGCAACCGCGGTCGCGCAGGGTCCGGATCGCGGCGGTCAGAGCATCGTCACCCTTGCTGTCCAGATTGGAGTTGGGTTCGTCCAGGACGATAAGTCTGGGCAGACCAAAAATTGCTCGGGCCAGGCCAAGGCGTTGAATCTGCCCACCCGAAAGCGGCTGTGCGGTCGTGCCTATCATGGTGGAATAGCCCCCCGGCACGGTCAGTATCATCTCATGCACACCGGCAATCTGCGCAGCTTCGATGATCTGCTTGTCCTCGGCGCGCGGATCGAAGCGGCAGATGTTTTCGGCAATCGTGCCGGGGAGCATTTCCAGCGATTGCGGCAGATAGCCGATATGACGCCCAAGATCCTCGGGGTGCCACTGATCCAGCGTGGCACCGTCAAGCCGGATCTCGCCGCCGTCGGGTGCCCAGGCCCCGACCAGCAGCTTAGCCAGGCTCGACTTGCCCGCCGCGCTGTTGCCGATCACCCCGAGCGCATCGCCCGGAGACAGTGAAAAGCTGACCCGGTCCAGGATCTTGGCGGGCTCGGAGGTACCGGGCAGGCTGGGCCCCAGCTTGGTCACGTTCAGGACCTTCAGATCGCCCTTCGGTGCCGGCAGTTTGACATGGCGTTTCTCGGTCGGGATGTGATCCAGCGTTTCGCGCAGGCGTTTGTGCGCCTCTCTGGCCCGCCCGATCGCGCGCCACTGACCGATCACCTGATCGACCGGGGCCAGCGCCCGCCCGGCAATGATCGAGGTGGCGATGATGGCGCCCGGCGACACTTCCTGACGGATTGCCAGAAACGCGCCAAGCGTCAGTAGCGCGGATTGCAGCAGCAGCCGGAAGGATTTCGAGAAGGCGGTGAACCCTTCGGACCGGTCACCGCCGCGCTGCATCCGCGCCAGACTGCTAGTGTGCATATGTTGCCAGCGCTGGACAATCTTGTGCTGCATGCCAAGCGCCAGAACGGATTCAGCATTGCGTCGGCTGCGTTCGACAAAGCTGCGTTCGCTGGCATCCATCGCCATGGCTTCGGCGATGGTGCTTTGAGTGGCCATCTGGTTGAGAAGGGCCGCAATCGCCACCACCACGGCGCCGCCAAAGGTCAGCCAGCCCAGCCAGGGATGGATGAAGAACACGACCGCCAGGAAGAACGGGATCCAGGGCATGTCGAAAATCCCCAGAATCGCGGGGCTGCCCAGAAAGCCGCGCACGATTTCAAGGTCGCGTAGCGGGTTGTCGTTGTTCCGGTCCTGCATGATGCCGCAGCGCAGCCAAAAATCCAGCGCCTGCGCGCCGATCTGGGTGTCAAGATGATACCCCGCGCGGGACAGCAGCCGGGCGCGCAGGAATTCATATAGGCCGAGAAAGGCGTAGAGTACCACGACGATGATAAACAGGCCCTGCAGCGTGGCGACCGATGCGCTTGACAGCACGCGGTCATAGACCTGCAGCATGTAGACCGGCCCGGTCAGCATCAGGATGTTGATTGCGGCACTGAAGAGCGCGACCTGAACAAATGTCCTGCGCATCCCGCGCAACGCTTTTCGATAGGGATTGTTCTCCCTGCTTAAAATTTCGACCATTGGTGTGTATTTCTCAGCGTTAGAATCTGTATTCGGATCGCGGGCGTTGGCGTAGGATAGATTACACCAACAGTCGTTAATATGTCCAACCGATGTGGGAACAAAGCTGCGCTGACCTGCCCCACTGAGTGGTCCAGTTTGATTGTTAGGCAGCGTACCTACAAAACTCTTATCTGTTCAATGGCTTGTGATTCATTTCCATCAGATAATCAGCGCGGAGCCGAAGATGTCCCGATCAGACATGAGCAACCTTGAGTGGGAGTTCATCAAATGCGTCCTGCCCAACAAGAGCCGGGGCGTGAAACGCGTTGATGATCGCCGTGTGATCAACGGGATTTTCTACGCTCTTCGGGTTGGCTGCCCGTGGCGGGATCTGCCTGATCAGTACGGCCCCTACACGACGGTGTACAACCGCTTCAACAGGTGGTCGAAGGCGGGCATCTGGGATCAGGTGATGTCGGCGGTTGCCGATGCTCATAACGCGGATGTGGTAATGGTGGATGGTACGAGCGTTCGGGTTCATCATTCCGCCGCGACGCTCAAAAAAACGACAGCAGACGATGCATGGGGTGCTCAAGAGGCGGATTAAACACGAAGATCCATGCTATGGTCAATGAAACCGGCCTGCCGATCCGGTTTCATCTGACGCCTGGACAAGACCACGATGCACCTGTGTGCCGGATTTTGCTCGACCAGCTACAGCCGGGCC
>JBBKVT010000223.1:0-21690 GCA_037968535.1 Paracoccaceae bacterium | reverse complement strand
CGGCCAAGGCTGGTTTTTACTCCAAGCGCCGAGATCGCGATGACCAGGCACCAGCGCGACACCTCGTTGAGCAGCGCCAGAGGTGCTGAAGGCATGACCCCTGAGTTCGCCGCAATGGCACAAACCAAGAACATCACCAGAGACCACGGCACACTCAGGCGTTGTTGCTGCGCGCCCCGGAAACTCAGCATGACGACCAGCATCACCACTGGCAGCAGCGCGACGCGCACGATCTTGACATAAGTAGCGATGACGCCGGCCTCGTCGCTGATCGAGTATCCGGCGCCAACGACCTGCGCGACATCATGGATGGTCGCCCCCACGAGAAAACCGCTCTGAACATCGCTGAGACCCAGCGACTGAAACAGGATCGGATATGAAATCATCGCGATGGTCGACAGTGCCGTGACGCCGATCACGACGAAGAGCGTGTCCTGTTCCCGGTCCTTATGCGGCGGCAGAACCGAAGCAATGGCCAGTGCGGCAGAGGCGCCGCAAATCGCGACCGACCCGCCGGCAAGCATACCGAAGGCCAGTCGCCGACCGAACAGGTATGACATCAGCGCCCCACAGGCGAGCGTCGCCAGAACGAAGCCGATGATCGCGGCGAGGGGGCCAAGTCCGAGGCTCGTCACCTCGGCCAGTCCCAACCGCAATCCCAGGAGGCCGACCCCGAAGCGCAGCAGCGTTTTCGCCGCAAAATCAATGCCCACGGCGCAGCTTTCCACTTCGGACAGGAAGTGAAAGGCGATGCCGATCAGCAGCGCGAACAGCATGACGGGCGCGCCGTAATGCTCGGACATGAAGGTGGCGGAGGCCGCGATGACCATGGCCAACAGCAGTCCGCCGAGATAGGGCTCGACCCGGGATTTGACGAAGCTAACGATGACGAGGCTCCTGGATTGCGGTGGATGTCGGCAAGTTTCAGATCCCCTCTGCGAGAGGTCCTGCGGTGGATCGGCAGGGGTCGCGGTGCCCGCTCAGGCGAGCTGGGGCCGCAGCCGCAATTCGGCGGAGCGCGCATGCCCCTCCATCCCCTCGACCCGGCTGATCCGCGCGGTCCGTAACGCCAGCTCGTGCGAGGCGGCGGCGTTGCAGCGCTGCCATGTCACCGTCTTGGTGAACTTATGGACCGACAGCCCGCCGGTATAGCGCGCTGCGCCGCTGGTCGGCAGAACATGGTTGGGGCCCGAGGTCTTGTCCCCGAAGGCGACGGTGGTTTCCTTACCCAGGAAGAGCGAGCCATAGGCCGAAAGTCGGCCCAGCCACCAGTCCAGATCCTCGGCCTGCACTTGCAGATGTTCGGGCGCGTAGCGGTCCGACACCTCGGCGGCCTCTTCGCGGGTGTCGCAGAGGATCACCTCGGCGCGCTCAGCCCAGGCGGTACGGGCCGCCGTGGCATTCGGCTCGGGCAGGCTGTCGATCACCGAGGAGGCACGGGCAAGCACATCCGTCGCCAGGGCCCGGTCGGTGGTCACCAGCCAGACGGGGCTGTCCATGCCATGCTCGGCCTGGCTGATCAGATCCCAGACGACGGTTTCGGCTGAGGCGGTGTGATCGGCGATGACCAGCGAATCCGTCGGCCCGGCAAACATGTCGATCCCGACTTCACCGAACAGCATCCGTTTGGCCTCGGCGACATAGCTGTTCCCGGGACCGACGAGGATATCGGCAGGCTTGCCGCCAAAAAGCCCCTTGGCCATGGCGGCGATCCCCTGCACGCCGCAGAGTTTCAGACTCAGGTCCGAGCCGCACAAATCAATGGCGAAGACAATGGCATCGGGGATGCCGATCTCCGGGCGGGTGGGCGAGACAGCGGTGATATGCGGCACGCCCGCGACCTTGGCCGTGGTGATCGTCATCAGCGCGCTGGCCACGTGGCTGTAGCGGCCGCCGGGCACGTAGCAGCCCGCGCTCGACACCGGAATTTGCTTTTGGCCGGCGATCAGGCCGGGCATCACCTCGACCTCGCATTCGCCCATCGTCGCCTTCTGCGCCTCGGCAAAGCGTTGGATGTTGGCCTGCGCAAAGCGGATGTCGTTCTTGAGATCCTCGGGCACGCGGGCGCAGGCGGCGCGGCGGGCCTCGTCCGATAGCACGATGTCGCCGGTCCAGCCGTCCAGCTTTTGCGCGTAGTCGCGCACCGCCGCCTCGCCTTCACGCTCGATATTGGCGAGCATGACGGCCACGATGTCGCGGATGTCCTTGTTCTCGACCGCCGAGCGGGGATCGGCTGTTTTCAGGTAGGTGATGGCCATGACGTCAACTCGATTTCATCTGGGTGTGGTCTCGGATCGCGCGCGCCAGCACATCGACCGTGTCGATGACGGGAACCGCGGCGCGCAAATCGGGGGTGAGCAGCGAGAATTCGGAGCAGGCGAAGAAGAGAAGCGCGGCGCCTTTGGCCGCCAGCTCGTGCGCGGCACCATGGAGGATGTGGTGGGCCTCTGGTGTGGGGCCGCGGGCCTTGATGCTGCGGATCGCGTGCAGCATGCGGTCTGTATCCTCGGGCCAAAGGGCTGTCAGTCCCGCCCGGCCGAGGGCCGGATCGAACACCCCGGCCTGCTGCACGGCGGGCGAGGCGAGCATACCGATTCTGGCAGCTTCGGGGGCACTGCGAGCGGCATGGGCGACGGACAAATCCACCATGTTGAGCAGCGGGACCGACGCCGCCGCCGCAATCTGCGGCGCATAGTGATGGGCGGTATTGCAGGGCATGGCCAGCGCCGTCGCCCCCGCAGCCTCCAGCCGCTGCGCCATTTGCGCGAGGGTCGGGGCGGGGTCGGTACCGGTGCCTTCGATCAAATGGGCGATGCGCGACGGCACCTGCGGGTTCATGTCGATCAGAAGCGGAATGTGGTCCGCATCATCGCGCGCCGCGACCGCGGCCAGAAGGCGCTGCTGCAGCAGGATGGTCGCCTCGGGGCCCATGCCCCCCAGCACGCCGACGAGATTGCGTCTCATGACGCCACCTCGCTTGCCGCGTCGCAGATCAGATCGGCGATCAGGGCGCAGTCCGCCTCGGAAAAGCTGAGCGGCAGGCGCATGTCGAAAAGCGTGGCAAGGATGCGGTCGGTCCGGGGCAGATCCTGCGCCGCGACGTAGTGCCAGCTGGGATGCGCCGAGGTAAATCCGACAGGCACAGCCGCGCCGAACCACTTCAGCTCGACCCCGCGTGCCTTGGCCGCATCCAGAAGGGCGCGGCACTGGGTGGCGGTCAGATCCGGCATCCGGAACTGGATGGACGAGCCGACATGAAGCTCCCCTGCCCGCAGAGAAATGGTGGTGAGGCGCCGATGCCGTTTGAGGCCAGCCTCGACGGCGCGGTACCGCGCGTTCCAGCGCTCCACGTTGGCATCCAGCTGCGCCAGTTGCGGGCGCAGGATGGTAGCGCGCAGCGCGTCCATCCGGGCCGAGCAATTCGGCATTTGGTAGCGCGCCTCGGCAAAGACCTCGGCCGCCGGGCCCGCGCCATGCCGCGCATACATCATGTAGCTGCCCGACAGGATTGTCGCCCGCGCGGCAAGCTCCGCGTCGTCGGTGGTCAGAAACCCGCCTTCGCCGGAATTCATGTGCTTGTAGGTCTGCGTCGAAAAGCAGGCCATTTTGCCGAAATTGCCCGAGCGGGTGCCGTTCCAGCGGGCGCCCATCGTGTGAGCACAATCCTCGATCACAGTGACGCCTGCGGCATCACAGATGCGCATCAGCCTGTCCATGTCGCACAGATGGCCGCGCATATGCGACAGCAGCAGGACGCGCGCTCCCGAGCTTGCGATCCTGGCCTCGAGATCTTCCAGATCCAGCCGCAGCGCTGCGTCGATTTCGACCAGAACGGCTGTGCCACCGACGGCGCTGATGGCGCCGGGCACCGGGGCCAGGGTAAAACCATTGGTCAGCACCGCCTCGCCGGGCCTCAGGCCACCGGCGCGCAGGGCGATCTGCAGCGCCTGGCCGCCCGAGGTGACGGCAAGGCAATACTGGCTGCCTTGCCAATCGCGATACTCGGCCTCGAGCAGCGCGACTTCGCCCGCCTCGTCACCTACGAGGTTGTAGCGGTGCAGCCGCCCCGATTGCAGGACCGCCACCGCGGCGTCAATGGCATCCGCGGGGATCGGCTCCTGCTGGGTGAAAGACCCTGTAAATCTGCGTCCCACGGCGGCGTCCATAGTTACAGCGTGACCCAGCGGTCACTGCTGTTGAAGGCGAAATCGTATCCGCCGAGGGCCGCGGCGCCGCCGGTGTGCAGGAACACAACCCGCTCATCTTTGAATTTGCCCTTGCGCGCCAGATCAATCAGGCCAGCCGCCCCCTTGGCCGAATAGCAGGGGTCCAGAAGGATGCCCTCCAGTTCGGCGAATATGCGGATCGCCTCGATGCCGCTTTCGGTGGGCAGGCCATAGCCTTCGCCGACGTAATCGGTATTGGCCATGACATGCTCGCGCTCCACCACGCCGGGGCAGCCCAGTTTCTCGGCCGTTTTGCAGGCCAGGTCATATACCATCTGTTCCTGCTTGGGCTGCGGCGCGCGGGTGCCGATGCCCAGCACAGGGATCTGCGCGTTCATCGCGCACATGCCGGTGACAAGGCCCGCCTGCGTGCCCGACGATCCGGTGGCATGGACGATGCGGTCGATCTTGAGCCCCGCGTCATTGAACTGGCTCAGCAGCTCAAAGGCGCAATTCACATAGCCAAGCGCGCCGGTCGGATTCGATCCGCCGCCGGGAATGACATAGACGTCATGCCCTTCGGCACGCTTCTTTTCGGCGGCAAGCTCCATCTCGGCGGGCATGTCATGGCCGCCGGGAAATTTCTGCGTTGTCGCGCCGTGCAGGTGGTCCAGCAGGACGTTGCCATTGGTGTTGTAGTTAGCGTCGTCATAGCCGGTGCGATCCTCCAGAAGGATATGACATCCCAATCCCAGCTTGGCGGCTGCGGCCGCGGTTTGGCGTCCGTGATTGGTCTGGGTGGCGCCCTGGGTCATCACCATGTCGGCGCCCTGTTCCAGCGCCTCAGCCATCAGGAATTCCAGCTTGCGGGTCTTGTTGCCGCCCGTGGACAAGCCGGTGCAGTCATCGCGCTTGATCCAGAGCTCAACGCCCAGTTCCTTGGACAAGCGTTTCATCGGCTCCAGAGGAGTGGACAGATGGGCGAGGTGAACGCGCGGGAAGCGGGACAGATGCATCTTGATATCCTTGTGATTGCGAGGTGGGACCGCGCGGGGCGGCCTTGGCCGACAGTTGCGCGCGGCGCCGTGACGGGGATACGCCAAAGGCGCTGGCGTAGAGTTTGGAAAAGTTCGACGGGCTGCCAAGCCCGCAGGCCACCGAGATTTCAGAGACCGGCAGTGCGGTCTGCTCTATCAGGGTCTTGGCGCGGCGCAGGCGCAGCAGCCGGTAGAAGGCCGCCGGGCTTTGACCGAGGAACAGTTTGAACTTGCGCTCGAACTGGCGGATCGACACACCCGCGATGGCGGCCAGCGCGGCCATGGGCAGCGGATCTTCCAGATGCTCTTCCATCGCGGCGATTGCCGTCTCCAGCTTGACCAGGCGCAGGGCGTTGACATCGTTTTCGCTGCGGGGCTGCTGGGCCGCGCCGTCGCGGATTCGGTCCATCAAGAGGACATTGCCCACCGCCTGCGCCAGCCAGGCCGAGCGCGGCGCGACAATCTGACTGAGGATCACGTCGGCGGCAGATACCATGCCCGCAGCCGTCGTGATGCGGCCCGTCCGGGTAAAGAGCGGCAGACCGCCGCCCAGCTCGCAGATCGCCGTCGACCAGACCTGATGATCCTCCCAATGGGTGGTGATCTGCTCGGTCTCGGGGTTCAGCCTTTGCCACTCGGACGCGGCATCCGACATCAGGAGGATCTCCTGCCCCATACGCTCACACCAGCGCAGCCAGGGCAGCAGCTTATGAAAACGCGCGCCGATCCGGGTCCCGCCCATCACGACCAGGTGATCAGACGGGGTCGCATCGTGCAGCGGCAGCGGCGCCGCGCGAACCATCATCCCGCCCATCGCCTCGATCAGGTCCGTTCCCGCCGTGCTGCAGAGCCGCAGGTCAAAGCAGATGCCCTGACCCAGCCGCGTGGCGATGCGCAGGACATCCTGCACCAGCGCCAGCTCGGTCGCAACAAACCCCTCTTCAACCAGAACGGTGACCTGAACCCGCGTCATGTTGCACTAAACTCGCATCAGCGCGTAACCGGGATCATAGGGCGACGGCGCGACGACGGCGGCATCCACGTGATCGCCGTAGAGGTCGATCTGCATGGTGCTGCCTTCGGCGCTGAGTTCCGGATCGACAAAGGCATAGGCCAGGTTCATCTCCACCCGGTGGCCCCAATCGCCCGAGGTCACGGTGCCCACGACCTTGCCGTCCCGCATCAGCGACGCGCCGCCATGCGCCGGGGCGTGGTCCGCCTCGACCTTGAGCGTCACCAGCTTCTTGCGCAGACCCTCGGCCTTGCGACTCTGCAGCGCGTCCTTGCCGATGAAATCGCCCTTCTCCAGCTTGACGAAACGGTCAAGCGACGTCTCGAACGGATCGAACTCGGTCAGAAGATCCGCCTTCCAGTGCAGGAAGCCCTTCTCCATCCGCATCGATTCGACCGCGCGCGCGCCGAAGAGTTTCAGCCCATGCGCCTCGCCTGCCTTGCGCAGCGCCAGATAGGCGGCATAAAGCGACGCGTTCGGCACGTGGATTTCATAGGCCAGCTCGCCCGAGAAACTGACGCCGAGCACGGTGGCCGGGGCGAAGCCGATGAAGCATTCGCGCACGCTGAGCCAGGGGAAGGCCTCGCGCGACCAGTCGCCCCGCGAACAGGC
Source organism: Paracoccaceae bacterium (assembly GCA_037968535.1). GTDB lineage: Bacteria > Pseudomonadota > Alphaproteobacteria > Rhodobacterales > Rhodobacteraceae > JAHEAO01. The sequence goes on along the minus strand of JBBKVT010000223.1, from coordinate 14,863 downwards.
TGACAGGACGTCACGCGCCTTGGGGCCCGCCAGGACAAGGATCGTCTGGTCATTGGTCAGGCTGCGGATCGTGACGTCTTCGCCGTCCGTCAGATGCGCCTGCAGCCAGTCCATGTCATGTGTTTCACTCGCCGCCGCCGAGCCGTACCAGACGCGCTCAGGCCCTCGGTCGCTGGCGGGCAGGTTGGCGATTGTCGCCTCGCCCTTGATCATGCCGTGATGGTTCAGCAAGTATCCCAGCCCGACGCGGCCCGCGCGCTTGGTCACTGCGCCGCAGAACATGCGATCGAGGAACGTGTGCCGATCCGCGCCGGTGATCTCAAACCGGTTGAAGCCGTTGACTTCGCAAAGGCCGACATTCTCCTGCACGTTCCTTATCTCGGCGGCGACCACGTTGAAGGCCTCGTCGAAATTGAAGCTGAGCGTAGGGTGGAAATCGGGGGTGGGCTTGATGTAATCGACGCGCTCCCAGCCGTTCACGACGGTGAACTCCGCGCCTTCGGCGGCAAGGACGGGTGTCAGCGGCGTGGTCTTGGCCGACCGGCCTGCGGGGCGATGCTCGTGTGGGAAGTGGAAGCGGAATTCGTTCTGGTAATCCTCGATCGCCTTCAGCGCCGTCAGCTCGACATTGGTGTGGCCGGTAAAGCGGCGCGGGTCGATGACCCAGGTGTCGTAGCAGGCCTCGCCATGCACGATCTGCTGCGCCAACAGCCAGCCATGCCCGCCGCCTTCGCCAAGGCCCGCGCGCAGACCGATGATGCAGAAAGCGTTGCGCTTGCCGGGGATCGGGCCGACCAGCGGCGCGCCGTCTATGGTGTAGGTGATCGGGCCGTTGACAACGCGCTTGATGCCGACCTTGGCCAGCACCGGCATCCGCTCGAACGCGCCTTCCAGCACGTCCATCACGCGGTCCAGATCGTCGGGGCACAGATCGTTCGAGAAGGTTGGGCTGATCCCGTCCATTCCCCATGTCCGGCAACCCTGCTCGTAAAAGCCCACCAGCAGGCCGTTCTTTTCCTGCCGCGAATAATAGTCGGAGATGGGGCAGCGCAGCAGCGGCATCCGGTGGCCCGCCTCTGCGATGGCCGGAATGTCTTCGGTCACGAAATACTGGTGCTCCATGGAGGCGACGGGATGATGCACCCCCATCATCGCCCCCACCTCGTTTACGCGGTAACCGCAGGCGTTCACGACGATATCGGCGTCGATTGTGCCCTTGTCTGTCTCGACGGTCCAGGTGTCGTCGTCTTTTTGGGTCAGCCCGGTGACGCTGGTCTGGCGATACACTTCTGCCCCGGCCTTTCGTGCGTGGAAGGCCAGCGCCTGGCAAAGCTGCGCAGGGTCGATATCGCCGTCCTCGCCATCCCAGAGACCGCCCAACAGGTTATCGGTCGAAATGAGGGGGTGACGGCGCGCGCATTCCTCGGCGTCGATGACCTCGTAGGTCACGCCCATACCGCGCGCCATGGACGCGAAATGCCGATAGCCTTGCATCTGCGCTTCGGTATTGGCCAGCCGGATGCCGCCATCGCCGTGATGATAGCCCACCGGATACTCCGGATCGTCGCGCAGCTTCTTGTAAAGGTCGATGGAATGGCTCTTGAGGCCTACCATCGTCTGGTTCGCGCCAAAGTTCGTCACCTGGGCGGCGGAATGCCACGTCGTGCCGGAGGTCAGCTCGTCGCGCTCGATCAGAACGACGTCGCTCCAGCCTTCTTGGGTGAGATGATAGAGTGTCGAGCAACCGGCGATTCCGCCGCCGATGACAACTACCTTGGTTCGCGATTTCATGAGGCGCCTCCGAAGCAACTTCACGAAGTAAGGGGCGCACCGCCGCCGCGCCGCAACGTTCGGCTCAAGGTTTTTCAAAATATCGAACTATACTTGCGGTGTAGTGATATAAAAAAGACGCTTTGCGCGGCAGCGCGGATAGGCGCCCAGGATGCGTGGGCAAGCAGCGGCATCGGGCGAGGTGGTTTTACGCGATCACTGCCGCGATAGTTTCCGCGCGGCTCAAGATACTCCCAACCCCGGCCCGCACTCAGGTGACGAGCGTGAAGCTGTCCGCCAGCCATGGATTGCTTTGATGAAGCGGCGCGATGGCGTGCTCGAGGATCAGGCTGCGCAGCTTGCTGTCGACAAGATCGACAAGTGAGCGCGAGCAATCCGGTGTGATGACGATCGCCAACGTGCGGGAAAAGGTCTTGCCGGGAAAGCGATGCATCCGAAGTTTCGAATGAAATCGCTTCGCGCGCGAGAAATGCAACGGGGTGGTGATGGTCCATCCGGCGCCGGCGGCTACCATTGCCATGAGTGTTTGATGGCTGCTGCATTCGAACCTCGGGGGTGCTGACACTCCGATGCGGCGCAGTTGCGATTCGATCTGTTGCGCGATCATCAAGTTGCTGGAAAAGCGCAGGAACGGCAGTTTCGTGCGTCCCTCTACGATCGCCGTCAGAGATTGTTCGTCGACCAGCGGAAGGACGATGACAAACGGATCGCGCAGCAAGGGACGGTCCTGAAGGTCACGAACGCTTTCGCTTGGCGTGGTCGTGACGCCCAGATCCAGCTGGCGGTCGCGCAACATCCTGATGACTGAATGGCTGGAATCGGTATGATACATGAAATCGCAGACCGGCATTTTCGCCGACAGGTATACAGCCAGTTCGGGCGTGATATCGCTGTCGAAATCCTCGATCGTGCCGATCCTCAGGAAACTGGACTCCGAGATGGTCCCGGCCGAGGCTTCGGCCTTGGCTTTGCGGATGGAACGGAGCGCCTGATCTATGTTGCGCAGAAACACCACGCCCTTGGGCGTCAGCACCATCGGCCTTCGAGCATGATTGAAAAGCTCGACGCCCAGATGATCCTCCAGACTGCGAAGATGATACGAGACGGTGCTGATCGTCAGGCCTGATTCCTGCGCCGCCGCCTGAAGCGATCCCTTCTGCGCGCAGATCTGAAACAACTCCAGCCATTTGAGGTTGAGATCCTTGGATGTAGAGCGACGAGTCATCGGAAGATCTCCTGATCTAGTGTAGGAAGATGCCTTGTTTCTAATTATACGAAATATAAATTTCAATTTCTTCCACAAAACAGTTTGTCATCGGTTACTTTGGCAATCCATGGAAGCGTCGGATACGGTAAGCGGCTGCCGCCGGGAGGGTGCAGTTTTGCCGGGTAAGCGAGCAAGGGACCGGATGGCTGAGTTTTGAATTCATCCGCCCATCGGGCTTTCGGGATTTCGACTGTGACAAAAATTCACCGTTCGTCACTCGGCACGCCTTGCGGCAACCAACCTCGGCACAGATCGAGGAGGCGGCGGCTGTCTTCTGAGTCAGCTTGGGCAAACCCGATAAATTTGGGCCCGACAGCACGATAACACGATCAAACAAGGAGGAACTTAAAAGTGAAAAACGGAACCAAACGGATGTCGATCTTGGCGAGCGTGATTGCCAGCCTCGCGGCGCAGGGCGCTGCCGCACAGGACGAGATCACCGTGGCCTATTTCCTCGAATGGCCGATGCCGTTCGAATACGCCAAGGTGATGGGCACGTACGAAGAAGAGATGGGGGTCAAGATCAACTGGCGCTCGTTCGATACCGGCACTGCGATGTCGGCGGCGATGGCGTCGGGCGACGTGCATATCTCGGTCAGCCAGGGCGTGCCGCCCTTTGTCGTGGCCACCAGCGCCGGGCAGGATTTGCAGATCGTCGATGTAGCAGTCAGCTATTCTGAAAATGACAACTGCGTGGTGCGGTCCGATCTCGAGATCGACAAGAATAGCGCGGGCGAGTTGGCCGGCAAGAAGGTTGGCGTCCCGATCGGCACCGCCGCGCATTACAATTTCCTGCGCCAGATGGAGCATTTCGGCGTCGATATCTCGGCTATGGAGATCGTGGACATGGCGCCGCCCGACGGCGCGGCCGCGTTCGCTCAGGGCAATCTCGACATGGTCTGCGGCTGGGGTGGCTCGCTGCGGCGGATGTTGGAGAACGGCAATGTGTTGCTGACCGGTGCCGAGAAGGAAGAACTCGGTATTCTGGTGTTCGACGTCACGTCGGTGCCGGCCAGCTTTGCCGCACAAGAGGCCGATCTTCTGGCCAAGTTCCTGAAGGTGACGGCGGATGCCAATGCGATGTGGAATTCGGGCGAGCACAAGGCCGAGATGCTGCCGGTGATTGCCAAGGATTCTGGCATGGACGAGGCCGCTGCCGAGGAAACCCTTGCCACTTTCGTCTTCCCCTCGATCGAGGAGCAGGTCGGCTCGAAGTGGCTGGGCGGCGGCGCGCAGGAATTCATGCAGGGCGTGGCGCAGGTCTTTGTCGATGCGGGCAGCATTCCGTCTGCGCGCGACAGCTACGGCGACGCGGTGAATGTCGGTCCGCTGACTGCCGCTGGCGGAATGTAGGCAACAACGGCTGACTGCGAGGGGCGGCAGATCCTGCCGCCCCTTGTTTGCCACGTATAGCGGGGGGCTGCGACGCTATGGACGGACTATCGATTCAGAATATCTCGATGCGCTTCGACTTGCCGAACGGCTCGTCGGTGCAGGCGCTCAAGAACGTGTCGCTCGACCTCAAGGAAGGCGAGTTGATGTCGGTGCTGGGCCCGTCGGGCTGCGGCAAGACGACGCTTCTGAACATCCTTGCAGGGTTCCTTGCGCCGACCGAGGGCAAGGTGGTGCTGAACGGTGAAAAGGTGCGCGGGCCGGGGGCGGACCGCGGCATGGTTTTTCAGCAGGGCGCGCTGTTCGAGTGGATGAGCGTGCGGCATAATGTCGAATTCGGTCCGCGGATGAAGGGCATGGCGAAGGCCGAGCGTGACAAGATCACCAACCATCTGCTGGAAACCGTGGGACTGCGCGAATTCAAGGACAAGGCTGTCTATGAGTTGTCGGGCGGCATGCAGCAGCGCGTGGCTTTGGCCCGCTGTCTGGCCAATGATCCGGAAGTGATCCTGATGGACGAACCGCTGGGTGCGCTCGATGCGCTGACCCGCGAGAAGATGCAGGGGCTGGTTCTGAAGCTGTGGAAGGAAACCGGCAAGACGGTGATCCTGATCACCCATTCGGTGGAAGAGGCGTTGCTGCTGGGCGAACGGCTGGTGGTGATGGCGCCACGGCCGGGGCGTATCCACAAGGAATACCGGCTGCCATTCGCCGAACGCGGCGTCGATGCAGATCTGCGCGAGGTCAAGAAGTCCGACGGGTTTTCCAAAACCCGCGATGAGATCCTGTCGATGATCTGGGAGATGGAAGAAGAGATCATGGGCCGGACGGAGGACGTGGCATGACGGGTCTGGTCATCCTGCTGGTCTATATCGCGGTCTTCATCGCGGCGATGCTGCTGGTGAAGTTCTTTGTCGACAGGCGGGCCAACAGGCACGATTACACCAGCCTCAAGACCGTGACGTTCGGCGATGAAAGTGCGGTCACTCCGAACCGGATCGCCAGCGTGGTGTCGATCGTCACGATCTTCCTGATCTGGGGCGCGTTCACCAATTCCAAGCTGGTGCCGTTCCATATGCCGGGGCCGTTCGTCGGCGACACCAGTTTCACCTATACCGCCCGCAATGCGGCGGGGCAGGAGGATAGCGGCACCGTCTATGTGACGGTGCACCGGATCGAGGATCAGACCTCAAAGCCCGAGGTGCCGCCCGGTGACGGGTTCGTCAAGGATGACGGCGACAAGGTGGGTGCGTGGCGTAGCGGGTTGATCCGAGCGCAAGCCAATGACGAGGGTTTCGATCAGCCGGGCTTTCAGATCATCGCCATCGACGGCCAGCCGGTCGAGCCGAACGGCTCTGTGCAGGTGGCGGACGGCAAGGTGTTCCTGACCGACAAGGGGTCGTTCAATTTCACCCCGAAGAAGGGCTTGCAGATGGAGCCGATCTGGATGCCCGCGCCCGAGTCGGTGTGGTACCGGTTCGTCGAAATCTCGCAGACCGGATATCAGAATTTCACTTTGTGGGAACATCTGGGAGCATCATTGTTCCGGGTCTTCGCCGGGTTCATCGCGGGGTCGTTGATCGGCATTCCGCTTGGCTATGCGATGGGGCTGTCGGGCTGGTTCCGTGGCTGGTTTGACCCGATCGTCGAATTCATGCGCCCGGTACCGCCATTGGCGCTGATCCCGCTGGTGATCATCTGGTTCGGGATCTGGGAGACCGGCAAGATCATTCTGCTGTTTCTGGCCGCACTCTGGATCATGACCATTGCGGCGCGGGCCGGCGTTTCGGGGGTCAACATCACCAAGATCCACGCCGCCTATTCGCTGGGGGCCAGCAAGTGGCAGATCATGCGGCATGTGATCGTGCCCAATTCCTTGCCCGAGATATTCACCGGAGCACGGGTGGCGATGGGGGTTTGCTGGGGCACGGTTGTCGCCGCCGAACTGGTCGCGGCGCAAAAGGGGGCGGGGATGATGATCATTGCGGCCTCGAAATTCCAACTGACCGATATTGTGATCATGGGGATCGTGCTGATCGGGATCATTGGCTACGGCATCGATATCCTGATGCGGATCGCCGAAAGCTGGCTGGTGCCGTGGAAGGGACGCAGCTAGGCGGAGCGCCTGCGGCGCAAGAGATCTGCCGGTCAGCCTTCGGCTGACCGAGTGCGCTTCGCGCGAGGATATTTGCAAGACGATGAAGGATATGGCGTGTCCGCATGCGGGCCGGCGTCAGTTTTCCGCCGGTTCCAGTCGCGTGATGCCAACGGCGGCGGCGCGGGCAAGGTCGGGATCGAGCGACATCGGGACATATTCGCCGCGCCGCCACAACTCGCCCAGATCGTCGTAATGGCGCGACAGGAAATGTCCGGACTGTCCGGTCGAGATCACGAAGACCGAACTGTCGGGATCGGCGAAGTCATAGACCCCGCGATAGCCCGGACCGTGGACGTTCTGGAACGGTTCGGGGTCGCGGCCCGAGGTCATGCCGCGAAGCAGCGTGTTGTCGCCGCCTGAAGTCGATTGCCGAATGTTCACGAACCAGTTGATCACCGGCAGATCGCCGAGCACCGGATGATCATGTGTCGCCTGATGCGCCTCGCCCCAGCGCAGGGATTCCAGCGCGGTGCCGTAATGCTCGCCGATCCACAAAAGCGCGTCGTCCAGCGCCTGGCGCGAGGTTTCCGAGCAGGTCTCGATCGCGGCCGATTGCAGCACGTCGCACCAGGCAGTCGCCCCGTCGATATCGCGGAACACCCGTTCGATGAACAGCGGCTGAACGTGGCTGTATTCGCGCGACAGCGGGCCAAGCTCGTCGCGGATCAGCCGGTCTTGCAGGGCGCGCAGCCAGGCGGCGTAGATCAGCGGTTCGGGCAGATGCTCGTTCATTTCGCCGTTCCAGTCGGCCAGCAGCGCCAGCGCCTTTTGCCGCTGACGCTCGGTCGTGCCGTCGGGGGCGGCCTCGCCGGTGAACCACAGGTCGGCGGCAATCAGCGGCAACAGCGAGCGGGCGGTGAAACTGACGGTATCTTGCTGCGCTTCGATAAAGCTTTCGCGGGTGTGGACCTCGCGGTTCTGCATCAACCGCTTCCAGCGCTGGATCCGCTGGGTGTCGCCCCAGGTGAACGAGACATGGAACGGGAACGGGCGGTCGATCATCTTGTTGTTGGTATTGCCCAGAATGCCGCCCTCGGGTTCGATGAATTCGGGATTGGCGGCGTAGTTCATCCGACCCTGCCAGCGGTTTTCGGGCAGCCAGCCGGGTGACGGCATCCGGCCCTGACTTTGGTGTCGGGCCGAGCGGCGTGGCATTGCACCGACGGTCTTCATCGCGATCGCCTTGCGGTCGGCCATGATCACGTTCTGTGTCGGCGCGATGAAGCCTTCGCCCGCCACGATGCCTTCGGCGACACTCTTGGCGCGCATCAGCGCCATCCCCGCCGACAAGGTCGTGTCCTGACCGGTAAGCGCGGTCCAGGCCAGGCTGGTCACGTGGCCGGGCGGGGTGATCGGACCGAGGTTGAAACGGCTGCCGGGCAGCACCGGGCCGTTTTCCGTCCATTGCAGGGTGATGGTGACGGGCGTGGCGTCCTTGATCTGAATGATCGAGGGCCGGGTCAGCATCTTCTTGAACCCGCCCGGCGTCAGCACTTCGGTCGGATCATCAGGGTTCACCTTTTCGATATAGACGTCCTGATCATCCATGTAGGAACTGGTCAGCCCCCAGCCGAAGTCCTGCGACCGGCCGAGTGTGACGACCGGCACGCCGGGGATCGTGGCGCCGATAACACCGCCGGTGGCAAGTTCCAGCCGCGCAAGATACCAGATCGAGGGCGCCGAGAAGCCCAGATGTGGATCGTTGGCCAGCAGCGTTGATCCGGTGGCCGCGCGGCTGGGCGCGGCGGCCCAGGCGTTGGACGCGCCGGCCAGGTCGCGGGGCGGGACCGGCGACAGCGAATCGTCGGCGGCGGGTTCGGATTCGGCATAGCGCGGAACATCGGGGAAAAGTGCCGCGTATTCCGGCAGCGCCGCGATGCCTTCGCCGGGCACGTCGGGCAGGATGTCGCGCACCCGCGCCTCGGGCAGCAGCAACGAGGTGCGGGCATAGAGCACCTCGTCGCCGAGATGACCGGACAATTGCAGCGCCATCAGTTTGATGATGGCAATGGAATCGGCCGGTTGCCAGGGCGCGATCTGGTTCGAGAACACGAAGAATTCCGGCGCGCCGCGACCCAGAGCACCGTCGTTCACCTGCGCCAGCCAGGCATTGACCCCTGCCGCGTAGGCCTTGAGCGCGGCCTGCGTCGCATCGTCCTGTGCGGCCACGGATTTGACCGCGAGGTTGTAAAGGTCAAGCCGTCGCAACAGCTCGTCGGTCGACAATGTCCGTGCGCCAATGATCTCGGACAGTCGGCCCTGCGCGGTGCGGCGCAACATCATCATCTGCCACAGCCGGTCCTGCGCATGGGCAAAACCGAGGCCGAAAAACACATCTTCGTCCGTTTCGCCAAAGATATGCGGCACATCGGCATTGTCGCGCACGATCTCGACCGGGCCTGTGATGCCGGCGACCTGATGATCGGCGTTGTAATCAGGCAAGGATCGAGAGGCCAGCCAATAGACCAGCACTCCGGCCAACAGAATCAGCACGATAAGCCCGGTGAAGAGCCGCAGCAGCCAGCGAAAGATGTTGATCATGAATGCCCGAGGTTGACCGTGGTTCTGTAGCGTTTAATCAGGTTGCGACACTAGGACAAACCGCAAAGAGGAAAAATCATGGCGAAAGTCGCGTTTCTGGGGCTAGGGGTGATGGGATATCCGATGGCGGGGCATCTAGCGGGTGCGGGTCATGACGTCACCGTCTACAACCGGACCGCCGCCAAGGCCGGCAAATGGGTCAAGGAGCACGGCGGCAAAAGTGCTGCGACGCCGCGCGAAGCCGCGACTGGGGCGGAATTCGTGATGGCCTGTGTGGGAAACGACGACGACCTGCGTGCCGTCTGCACCGGCGATGACGGGGCATTGGCGGGGATGGAGGCGGGCACGATCTTTGTCGATCATACGACAGTGTCTGCCGCCGTGACGCGAGAGCTTTACGCGCTTGCCGATGCGAAACAGATTTCTTTCGTCGACGCGCCGGTGTCCGGCGGGCAGGCGGGGGCCGAAAACGGCCAGTTGGGTGTGATGTGCGGCGGCGATCAGGCGGCCTACGACCGGGCGGAACCGATCATCGACGCCTATGCCAAGGCCTGCAAGCGTCTGGGTGAAAGCGGTTCGGGGCAGTTGACGAAGATGGTCAACCAGATCGCGATCGCCGGTCTGGTGCAGGGCCTGTCCGAGGCTTTGCACTTCGCGGAAAAAGCCGGGCTTGACGGCAAGGCGGTGGTCGAGGTGATTTCCCAAGGGGCTGCCGGATCGTGGCAGATGTCGAACCGTTACCAGACGATGCTGGATGACAAGTTTGATCACGGTTTCGCTGTCGACTGGATGCGCAAGGATCTGGGCATCTGCCTGTCGACGGCCAATGAGAACGGCGCCAGCCTGCCGGTCACGGCGCTGGTCGATCAGTTCTACAAGGATGTGCAGAAGATGGGCGGCGGTCGTTGGGATGGGTCCAGCCTGATCAAGCGCTTGCGGTCATTCGGTTAAGCACATGGCAGGTGTTTCAGGGCGGGTGGCACTGGTCACCGGGGCGGGCAGTGCGGATGGCATCGGGTTTGCCACCGCGAGATTGCTGCACGCGGCGGGGGCGAGGGTGGCGATCACCTCGACCACCGAGCGGATTTTTCAGCGGCTGGCAGAGTTGGGCGGCGATGCAACGAACAGCTTCGCCGCGCCCGCTGACCTGACTGACAGTGCGCATGTCAGCGCGCTGATGGCGCAGGTTGAGGCCGCGCTCGGCCCGATCGATATCCTGGTTAACAACGCCGGCATGGTGCAAGTGGGACGCGAGACCAGCGGCAAGCCGATGAAGGACACCTCGGAAGACGACTGGGATTACGGCATCGACATCTCGTTGAAAACCGCTTTCCTCGCCACCCGCGCGGTGCTGCCCGGCATGACGGATCGGCGCTATGGCCGGATCGTGCATATCTCTTCAGTCACTGGCCCGGTCGCGGGGATCGCACGCAGCAGCGTTTATGCTTCTGCCAAGGCGGGGATGCTGGGCATGGCGCGGGCGTTGGCGCTTGAGACAGGGCGCGACAACATCACCGTGAACTGCGTCGGTCCGGGCTGGATCCAGACCGGATCGAGTAGTGCGGCGGAAATCACCGCGGGCATCCACACGCCTGTCGGGCGTCCGGGGCGGCCAGACGAGATCGGCAATGTCGCGGTGTTTCTTGCCAGCGAAGAGGCCAGCTATGTCACCGGCCAGTTGATCGTGGTCGATGGCGGCAACACGGTGCAGGAATACAAGGTCGCGCTTTAATCCTCGGGCGTGTGGCGGGCCTGCAAGTGCAGGATCACCATCATCCGGTGCACGAACGGATAGAGGATCAGCGCTGTCATTGCCGGATAAACCGCGCCGCCGAAGATCGCATAACCGCTCGCGAATATTTTCGACGGGTTATCCGGCATTGCATCGACCGGGCCCATGCCGGTCAGGATCATGCTGGCATTGAGCAGGCTGTCGATCCAGCCCAGCCCGACGATGACGTGATAGCCAAGAACGCCAAGACCCAGCGATACGATCAGGAACCCGCTGGCGAATAGCAGGAACCAGCCGACATGGCGCAGAACTCGGTGCGGCTGCGCAGGGTGATGGGGCGTTTGTGGCGCTCTGTAATGGCCGTTTGTCGCCCCATCGCCACGTTATCCGTGCTTCAGGATCGAGCGTCCGGCATATTCCGCGCTTTCGCCCAGCATTTCCTCGATCCGGATCAGCTGGTTGTATTTCGCCAGCCGGTCAGAGCGTGACAGCGACCCGGTCTTGATCTGCCCGCAGTTCGTCGCCACCGCCAGATCGGCGATCGTGGCATCCTCGGTCTCGCCGGACCGGTGGCTCATCACATTGGTGTAGCCAGCCCGATGGGCCATGTCGACCGCTTTAAGAGTCTCTGACAACGTCCCGATTTGGTTGACTTTTACCAACATCGAGTTCGCGCAGCCACGCTTGATCCCCTCGGCGAGACGCACGGGGTTGGTCACGAACAGATCGTCGCCGACCAGTTGCACCTTGCCGCCCAAAGCTTGCGTCAACGCCTTCCAGCCGTCCCAGTCATCCTCGGCCATGCCATCCTCGATACTGATGATCGGGTAGTCCTTCACTAGCGCCGCCAGGTAATCGACATTCTGGTCCGAGGTCAGCACCTTGCCCTCGCCCTTCATGTCGTACTTGCCGCCCTTGAAATACTCGGTCGAGGCGCAATCGAGCGCCAGATAGATATCCTCGTCCGGTTTGTACCCCGCCTTCTCGATGGATTTCAGAATGAAATCAAGCGCATCGCGGGTCGAGTTCAGGTTAGGCGCAAAGCCACCCTCGTCGCCGATCCCGGTGTTGTGTCCAGCGTCCGACAACTCTTTCTTGAGCGTGTGAAACACCTCTGACCCCATCTGCACCGCGCCGCGAATATCGTTCGCGGCGACTGGCATGATCATGAATTCCTGAATATCGATAGGGTTATCAGCATGTTCTCCGCCGTTGATGATGTTCATCATTGGCACCGGTAGCACCCGCGCCGACGACCCGCCGACATAGCGGTAAAGCGGCAGGGCGCTGAATTCGGCCGCCGCCTTGGCCACCGCAAGCGACACCCCAAGGATCGCGTTGGCCCCCAAGCGACCCTTGTTCTCGGTGCCATCCATTTCGATCATCGTGGCGTCGATGGCCTCCTGTTCGGTCGCGTCAAAGCCGACCAGACCTTCGGCGAGTTCGCCGTTTACCGCAGCAACCGCTTCCAGCACGCCCTTGCCCATGTAGCGGTTCTTGTCGCCGTCGCGCTTTTCCACCGCCTCATGCGCGCCCGTGGAGGCGCCCGATGGCACCGCCGCGCGGCCCATGGTGCCGTCTTCGAGGATCACGTCGACCTCGACGGTGGGATTGCCCCGGCTGTCGAGTATCTCGCGGCCGATGATGTCGATGATCGTGCTCATGATTTATCCTTTTTCAGCGGCACACCGAACAATTCCAGCCGGTGACCTTTCAGCTTGAAGCCCAGCTTGTGGGCGATTCTTTCCTGCAATGCCTCGATCTCTTCATCGACGAACTCGATCACTTCGCCGCTGTTGATGTCGATCAGATGGTCGTGATGTTCGCGGTCGGTGGTCTCGTAGCGCGCACGTCCGTCGCCGAATTCGTGCTTTTCCAGAAGATTCCAGTCCTCGAACAGCTTGACCGTGCGATAGACCGTGGCCAGCGAGATTCGCGGATCTCGGGCCGAGGCGCGGCGGTGCAGTTCCTCGACATGCGGATGGTCGTCGGATTCCTCGAGCACGGCGGCAATCACCCGGCGCTGTTCGGTCAGGCGCAGGCCCTTGGCCTCGCATTGGGCGATGATGGTCAGGGTCATCCCGCATCCTTCGTGATCTGCGGCGGGTTTAGGTCATTTTCCGCGCCTGCTCCACCGATTATTGTCGGGGCGGGTCAGTTTTGTCGCCAGCGCGCGGGTGGGCTCAGAACCAGCGCAGGTGGCGGAAATAGACGTAGAGCGCCACGCCGATCACGATCATCCCCAGCGAAAGTGCCGCAAAGGCCCATGGCCAGTCCGCCCCCGGCATGCCCGCGACATTGACCCCGAAGAGGCCGGTGAGGAAACCCAGCGGCAGGAAGATCGCCGCGACGATCGACAACAGGAAACCATTGCGGCTGGTCGCTTCGGCGCGTTGCGCCTGGACATGTTCCTGCAAGGCTTGCAGCCGAAGCGCCACGGCTTCAAGTTCTTCGACGCTGCGCATCGTGCGGTTCGCGATCTCACCCAGCTCGATGCGATCCTTCGCATGGCCGAGCGTGTCCTCGATCTGGGCCAGCCGGGTCAGCGCCTCGCGCTGCGGGCCGACATAGCGGCGCAGTCGGATCGCCTGCCGTCGCAAGGGCATCAGGTCATTCGCCCGCTGGCCCGATCCCGACATCAGATCATCCTCCAACTCGCCCGTCGCCTCTTCGAGATCCAGCGAGGCCTGTTCAATCCGGTCGGTCAGCGACCGGCTGAGGGTTACCAGCCATTCCGCCGTGCTGGCCGGACCTGTGCCCGTCAGCATCTGTTGACGCAGTTCGTCGGCAGCAAATACCCGCCGCACCCGGGCGCTGACCACAAGCGCGTTGGTCACCCACATCCGCACCGAAACCATGTCGTCATTCTCTGCACCGACATTCAAGTTGATGCCGCGCAGGTTGAGGATCAACCCGCCGTCATGCCGGTCGCAGCGGGGCCGGGTTTCGGATTGCAGCAGCGCGGCCGCGGCGACGGGTGGCAGGTGTTCATCGGCCCAAGTGGCAAGGCCGGGATCGAAGATGTCGAAATGCAGCCAGCGAAACGCCTGTCCCGCGCCCGGTGCGGCATCCGGCCAGCCTGCATCGACAGGGCGGGTCGCGCCGTCCGGGCCGATGTCGAAGGCGGCGAGCGGGGTCACCATCCGGGTGGCTTCGGGCGGGGTCGCCATCACATCAGCTCTGGTTCGCGGCTGATCCGCGAGGCCAGCGGTGCCACCGTCAGGCCCTGCACGATGATTGAGAACACCACGACCACATAGGTCGCGGCCAGGATCACCGGTTTCCATTCCCCGGCTGGCAGCGACAGCGCGAGCGCCACCGAGATACCGCCCTTCAGACCGCCCCAGGTCATGATCGGGATCACGTCCCGCGCAAAACGGCGAAATGGTCGCAGCATCAGGATCGGCACCGCGACGGCCGTCAATCGGGCAACCAGCGCCAGCCCGATTGCAAAGAGCCCCGCAGTCAGGTTGTCCATGCTGAAGGCCACGGCGAACACCTCGAACCCGATCATCAGGAAGAGTACCGCATTCAGGATCTCGTCGATCATGTGCCAGAACGCGGCTACGTAGCGCCGGGTCTCCTCGCTCATCCCGTAGCGGGTCCCGACATCGCCGATCAAGAGGCCGGCGCAGACCGCCATGATCGGCGCGGACACATGCAGCGCCACGGCCAATTCGTAGCCGCCGAACGCAAGCCCGAGCGTGATCAGGACCTCCAGCGCATAATCGTCGATCCGCCGCATCACGCGAAACACAAGCCAGCCCAGCACCAGGCCCAGCACCGCGCCCCCCAGCGCCTCTTGCACAAACAATCGCGCGGCGTCCGCAAGGCCGTTGGCGTGGCCATCGCCCGACGGAAAGGCGATACCGACGAGGACCAGAAAGACCACGTAACCAACGCCGTCATTGAACAGCGATTCGCCGGCGATCTGGGTTTCCAGCGAGGGCCGCAGATCGGCCTGACGCAGCACGCCCAGGAC
>JBBKVT010000222.1:0-9212 GCA_037968535.1 Paracoccaceae bacterium | reverse complement strand
GGCCATGCTGATGCGTCGGGAAGATTATCGAGCCCCCGCGGTGGTTTGAAACGATCAGGAACGCGGCAACAAAGAGCTGCCGACAAGGAATGCAAGGGCAGAAGTGAATGATGATGATCAAACAGGACCGCAACCGGGACACCCCGAGGTGCTGTCAGGGCTTCCAAGCTCGCTGGTCTGATTGGGACCCGGTACGCGGACTTCATCAAGGCCAGCGGTCATACGCGCCGCGCAAACAGGCCGGACAAATGACCGCAACCTGCAACGATCACTGTCACTCAAGAAAACCCTTGCAAAAACGGAGCCGTCCACAAATGACAGTACGGTTCGCCTTGTTGCGCGAAGGTTCCGGCATTTGGCGGTAGGATTAATTCGAAACCTTGTACGTAAGGTTGTCAGGCTTGCTGCAATATTGCAGCATTGATGCATGAACGAATCAAACGCCAGATTTCGCCAACTTGAAACAGAGCAGAATCTGCCTGAGAACGTCGAAGAGCGCATCCTCTCAGACGTGCTAGCAGCGTCGAGCGATGCTTGCTGGTGCATGGAGTTCGGCACGCCCGTCGATTTGACAGCCCCTGACCATGAAATCGTTAGGCAGGTTTTCGAGAACGCACCCTTCTGGCGGTATGCAAATCCGGCGATGGCACAGCTTTACCTGTTAGAAGGGGGGCAGGCGATCACGAATCGTCCCGTGCGAGAGATCTTTCCCAGAAACCAGCAGAACGAAGAATTCGTTCTCAATCTTCTGACCAATGGGTTTGAGGTTGATGCCGCACCGGCGCTCGACCGGCGGTATGACGGCGTCGAGATCTATGTCGAAAACGATGTCCGCGCTCATATAGAGGGCGGGCATTTGATCCGAATGTTCGGTGTCGTCAGGGACGTTGGAAAACAACGTCAGCGCGAGGTCGACGTGCAACGGCGCCTCAATGCGTCGCTGGCGCTTTTGTCGGCGGTGGATGTTCCATTGGTTGCCCTTGGCCCGGACCTTCGGATCGAGGCAGTCAATCTCGCCGTTGCTAACTTTCTGCAAAGGACACAGGATGATTGTCTGGGCCAGGAAATTTCAGGTCTGCTTTCTTTGAAGCAAACAGTAACCTGGCGCAAAAAGCTGTTGGGCCTGTTGGTTTCTGTTGCCGCCGGAGCGACCGAAACGCGTCTCGTCGATGATGCCGGGGTCATCTGGTCGGTTTTGCCACGCAATGATGGCGGCGCAATTCTGCGGATCACATCGAGAGCTGAAGGTGGGCACAGATGACAGACAGTCTTTGGCCGGATCACCCCCTCTTTGGTGCTATAAGCCCAAGACAGGCTTTGTCGGCGCTGGAATTGTTTGACGATGGTATCGTCTGTCTGCACCAAAACGGCACCATCCTTAGCGCCAACACCGAAGCGCGGCGTATTTTGGGCTGGAGTTCCGATCGAATAGGACAAAGCGCGCGATCGCTATTTCCTGAAATCAACGACTGGCAGGAACTGTTGTCCGAAGTCCCCGACCTGCAACGCGTCGAGGTAATGATCCGCGCCAGCGGCGGCCATCAGGTGATGGCCAGCGCACGGCGTGGGCCGGGTCGGAAGATGCCGGAAATGATCATTCTGCGCGATGTCGATACGATCCGACATCGCAAGGAACGTGCCAGTGGCGCATCGGTCAGTAACACGGTGCGATTCCTGTCCACAAACCGGACCCGACCAGATTTCGCAACCCAGCGCAGGCTGAGCCCCACTCTGAACCAGGTATTGTCGCGCGGCGAACGGGCGGCCCGCGAAGGCATGCGTATTCTAATCACCGGGGAATCTGGGGTCGGCAAGTCCGAGGTCGCGCGGTTCCTGCACAGCCGCGTCGCGGATGCGCGCGATCCGTTCATCGTGATGAATTGCGCTTCTTCGTCCGACGCACACTTCGATGAGGCGCTGTTCGGCCGCGAAACAGGGTCAGAGGCGGACACACGGCCGGGACTTTTGGAACAGGCCGAGGGCGGCACGCTTTTTTTGGACGAGGTCGGAGAGATCCCGTTGAGCGCGCAATCGAAGCTGCTGGGGTTTCTCGAAGACGGGCTGGCGATGCGCATTGGTGGTCTTCAGGGACGCTTGGCCAATGTGCGGGTGATCGCCGCAACGAACCGCGACCTCAGGGAGATGGTGCGAGAGGGGAAATTCCGTGCCGACCTGTACTTCCGGCTTGCGGTGATTGTGTTGACGGTACCGCCGCTGCGCGACATGCCCGCCCTGATCGGGCATCTGACGGACAGGTTCCTACAGACCTTCAACCAGCGGCGCCAGGTTCCGATGCTGTTGCCGGTGCGTTACCGGGACCTGCTGGAAGATTACAGTTTTCCCGGTAATATCAGGGAATTGCTGAACATCGTTCAGAAGGCCGCAATTTTCGTCGATGAGGCCGACAGCATCGAAGCGATCTTTGCCGATCTTCTTTCCCCGATGGACATTCCGGGCGCGACAGGGGGCGGCGAGTCGCTACCCGCAAGCGCGATGTTCGATCTTAAGGCCGAGCTTCGGCGCTATGAAAATGCGCTGATCGACAAGGCCATCAGAATTCACGGAAGCAAAAGGAAAGCCGCAAAGGCTTTGGGCGTGAATATCGGGACGATCGTGCGAAAGACGGCGCCGCCGTCGAACACCGCCACGACCGCCCGTTCCACCAGCAAGCGAGGAAAACAAACATGACGACCAAGAATAAACTGACCCTGGCCATCGGGTCGCTTTCGGTTTTTGCCGCAAGCGTGACACCTGCCTTCGCGGATGGCGAGCTGAACATCCTGACTTGGGAAGGCTATGCCGACCCCAGTTTCATTACCCCTTTCGAAGAGGCCACGGGCTGCAAAGTCAGCGCGACCTATGTCGGGTCCAACGATGATTTCGCCCCAAAACTTGCCGCTGGCGGCGGTGTGTTCGATCTTGTCTCGCCCGCAATTGATTCCACCGCGCCCCTAATCGCCGCTGGCTTCGTCCAGTCAATCGATACGTCGCGTCTGCCACACTGGAATGAGATTTATGAGAAGTTCCGGGTCGCCGACGGAATCAACGCCGATGGCAAGGTCTATGGCGTGCCGTTTTCCTGGGGTGCAATTTCTTTCATGTATCTCAAGGACAAGTTTGAAACCCCGCCCACGTCCATTGCTGCGCTGTGGGATGACAAAAGCGCGCTTTATGTCGCCGCCCGTCTGAATGGTGACATGGACATCTACAACCTGACGGATGAGCAGATTGCAGCGGCACAGGAAACGCTTGTGAAGCAAAAGCCGCTTGTCAGGAAATACTGGTCAACAGCCGGCGAGCTTGTCGATCTGTACAAGTCGGGCGAAGTCTGGATTTCCAACACATGGGCTGGCTATCAGTCTGGCCTGCTGAAGGCGGAAGGCATTGACGTGGTAGAGTTCATCCCGACCGAGAATGCCGAAGGCTGGGTCGACAACTGGATGATCGTCGAAGGGACGCCGAATGAGGAGTGCGCTTACAAATTCCTTGATATGGCAACAAGCGAGCTTGGCCAGTGCGGTGTGGCGAATGTGAACGGTTATTCGGCAGCCAATCCAGTCGCAGCGCGCAGCTGTATGACCGATGAGCAGTATCAAGCGCTGCATCAGGATGACCCCGATTACCTCGATAGCCTGTTGCTTTGGGAGAATCTCGGGCCGCGCCTGAGTACCTATGCGAATGCGTGGAATGCCGTGAAAGCACAATAAATCCAAATTGGCCGGTGCCCTCGGGCGCCGGACCATCGATGAACTATAGGGCCACATGATGAGTGATATCATCCGTCTGGACAGGCTTTCAAAGCACTTCGGTTCCGTCATCGGCGTCGACGATGTTTCATTGAACGTGCGCAAAGGCGAATTTCTGACGCTTCTTGGCCCCTCGGGGTGTGGCAAGTCCACTTTGTTGCGCATGATTGGCGGGTTCGAAGACCCGACCGCAGGACGGGTTTGGCTGGATGGTGAGGATGTGACGGATCTGTCGCCCAATCGTCGCGCCGTGAACATGCTATTTCAGGACTACGCACTGTTTCCGCACATGACGGTCGGGCGAAACGTGGGATACGGCCTGAAAGTCGCTGGCGTCCCGCGCCGAGAGGTTGAGGCCAAGGTCCGCGACGTTCTGGACCTTGTGGGGTTGGGCGACAAGATCAACGCCGCCCCGCACGAGCTTTCTGGCGGCCAGCGCCAGCGCGTCGCCCTAGCGCGCGCCATTGTGCG
Source organism: Paracoccaceae bacterium (assembly GCA_037968535.1). Taxonomy (GTDB): domain Bacteria; phylum Pseudomonadota; class Alphaproteobacteria; order Rhodobacterales; family Rhodobacteraceae; genus JAHEAO01. The sequence goes on along the minus strand of JBBKVT010000222.1, from coordinate 4,995 downwards.
CCGCCCCAAGGTGCTGCTGCTGGATGAGCCCTTGTCGGCGCTTGACGCCAACCTGCGCGAAGCGATGCAGGTGGAATTGCGGCATTTGCACCAGAAGGTCGGTCTGACCTTCATCATGGTGACACACGACCAGACCGAAGCGCTGACGATGTCGGACCGCGTAGTCGTCATGCGCAACGGGCAGATCGTTCAGGACGGCGCACCGCAAAGCCTTTATGACATGCCAGCCAACCCCTACATTGCGGATTTCATCGGCACCACGAACCTGTTTTCCTCTCGTCTGGTCGACGGTCGTGTGGCGTGCCATGGGCAGCCGCTTCGGGTGAACCCCACGAAAATACGTCAAGGTGCGGATACGTTCGGATTTCGCCCGGAAAAGGCGAGGCTGCACAGAGGTGACGCGCAGGCGGACAACCTTTTGCGGGGAACCGTTTGCGAGGTGCTCTATCATGGCAGCATTGCCCGGATCATCGTTGATCTGACGGGCGGTACCGTCCTTGTCGATCTTCCAATCAGTGACGCCAGCGCTGGCTTGCCTGCGATCGGAGAGTTGGTCGCCGTCGAGATCGAGCCACACAAGATAATGAGCTTTGTGGCTGAGGCAGCAGCATGAATTTGCCGCCCCGCATTCGCAAGGCTCTGGTGCTGTCACCGCCCCTGATCTGGGTGGTGCTGTTCATGTTCGTGCCGTACACGATCCTGTTCGTTTTCAGCTTCTGGGTACAGCAATATCCCACCTTCGCGCCGGCGTTTCAGATGGGCAACTACGTCGAGCTGTTTCGTGATCCGCAATATCTTCAGACGCTTGGCCGCACGATCAAGATCGCAGCGCTGGTGTCGGTTTTTTCGCTGCTGCTGGCGTATCCCTATGCCTACTTTCTGGTGTTCAAGGTGCGCCGCCCCGGGATCCGGCTGGCGCTTTACATGGCGGTCGTCGCGCCGCTTTGGGTGTCGTACCTTCTGCGCGCCTACACCTGGAAAACAATTCTGGGCACAACCGGTATCCTGAATTCCTTCCTGATCTCCACCGGTATCCTGACAGAGCCTTCGCCGGTTTTCCTGTACAATCAGGTAGCGATGGTCCTGACCCTGACCTATGTGTTCATCCCTTTCATGGTCATGCCGATCTACGCAGCACTTGAAAAGATACCGCCCAGCCTGCTGGAAGCCTCGGCCGATCTGGGGATGGGGCGCACCGCGAGTTTCGTCCGGATCACCTTCCCCTTGTCGCTGACGGGCGTTGTCGCCGGCTTCACCATGACGTTTTGTCTGGCCTTTGGGGACTTCATTGCCGCCTACCTTGTGGGTGGACCTGACGGGATGATGATTTCGAACGTCATCGCGACGCAGTTCGGGGCGTCGCTGAACTGGCCGTTGGGGTCCGCACTTGCGCTGGTGATGCTGATGATCGTGCTGACGATCATCTCGGCATCCGACCGGTTCGAGCGTCTCGGACAGGGGAAGTTCGCATGACTGTGCAGGACCTCGCCCCCGTCAACGCAACGACGCTGCCGAAGTCATCGGCGCGACGCCTGTCGCGACTCGTTGACCGTTGGGTCTGGATCGGAATCGCCAGTCTGATCCTCGCGTTTCTCTACATCCCGATTGCGGTGCTGGTGGCCTACAGCTTCAACGACTCGCGGTCGCTTAGCTGGCCGATGTCAGGCTTTACGCTGGACTGGTATCGCAAGCTGGCTGAGAACGAGCAATTGATTGTGGCCGTTCAGAATTCGCTCTACGTCGCAGTCAGTGCGACGTTTCTCACGCTTGTGATCGGTGTTCCGGCAGCGTTGGCGCTTGACAGGCTATCTTTCCCCGGCAAGGGCGTTTTCCGCAAGCTGGTGCTTTTGCCGATTGCCTTGCCGGGCATCATTAGCGGTATCTCTATGCTGATCCTGTTTCGCCTGATCGGATTTGGGCTCAGCCTTGAAACCGTGATCATCGGTCATGCGACGGCACTGCTGGCAGTTGTCGTGACGCAGGTTTACGCCCGGCTGCAAAGGTTGCCGAAAAGCCTTGAAGAAGCCTCTGCCGATCTGGGGGCCAGCGGATTGCAGACATTCTTCATGGTCACTTTGCCCAACATAAAGACTGCGGTGATTGGCGCCGGGATCCTGTCGTTCACACTAAGTTTTGACGAAATTCCGGTCACGTTCTTCCTGACAGGGCGCGACAATACCCTGCCTATGTACATTTGGTCGACCATGCGGCGCGGACTGACGCCCGAAATCAACGCGGTCGGCGCGCTGATCGTCGCCGCCTCGATCCTGCTTATCTTCATCTCGGTGCAACTGCAGCGAAAACAAACAATCCCGGCAGCCAAAAGCCGGCCCTGACAGAAAGGTTTATCATGAAAGATCAAGTCACAACCCCCGGCCATCTGACCAAGGGCGCGCTTATTGCCGGATCCTGGCACGATGGGTCGGCTGGAACCTTCGACGTGAAGAACCCGCATGACGGATCACTGCTGCACAAGGTCGGACGTTGCAATGCGGCAGACGTTGTCGCTGCGGTCGCGGCTGCGCGGGCCGCACAACCGGCATGGGCCGCGCTTTCGGTGATCGAACGGGCGCAGATCATGCGTCGCATCCCCCAGCTGTTCCTTGAGGAGGCCGAGGCGATGTCCCAGATGTTGACATCTGAAATCGGCAAGACGATCACGGATGCGCGCGAAGAGGTGTTCGAATACTCGGCACCGTCCTGGTCAAAGGCGGCCGAGGAGATATTGCGCCACCGGGGTCTGTCGTTCCCGTCGACTCAGGAACGCACCCGCAACAAGCGTCTGGTCATGTCGCATCGCCCGCTTGGCGTTGTGGCGGTCATCACGCCCTACAACTTTCCGACAGACATCTCGTCGATCGCGCTCGCGCATATAGCGGCGTCGGGCAACACGGTTGTGTGGAAACCTTCGGAATACGCGGCGGTGTCTTGCGCGATGATGGGCGACATCTTTCAGCGGGCAGGGCTGCCCGATGGGGTCATCAACATCGTCCAGGGACTGGGCGATGTCGGCGCGGCACTGACAGAAGCACCTGGTGTCGATGGAGTTTTCTTCACGGGATCAACCGTGACGGGTCGCAAGATCGCCGAAAAATGCGCATTGCGCCCGCACCTGCTGGAGCTTGGCGGTGACGGCCCGTTCATCATCCTTTCCGATGCGGACATCGACAAAGCGGTAGAGGGTGCGATCAACGGATGTTTCTATTACTCTGGTCAGGTTTGCACCTCTGCCGAGCGATTGCTGGTGCACGAAGCCGTACATGATGAGTTTGTCGAGAAATTCAGCAAACGCGCGCGGCAACTGAAGATTGGCAATCCTGCCGATGAGGCAAGCGAAATGGGCCCGCTGTGCAACTCGGCGACGCTTGCGCGGGTAAAGGCGCATGTCGAGGATGCACGGGCCAAGGGCGCGCAGATAGAGCAGATCGGCCCGGAAGAGGGGCTATACTACCCGGCCACGATCCTGACCGGCGTCACAACCGATATGCTGATCGCGCAGGAAGAAACGTTCGGACCTGTTGCGCCCATCATCAAGATCGCGTCGGCGGAGGAGGCCATCAAGATTGCCCATCAGACCGGCCTTGGCCTGATCGCCTCGCTCTGGACCCGGGATTTGGCGACGGCTTGGCAGGTCGGCGAAGCCTTGCCGCACGGCTCGGTCAACATCAACGAGACCTCGAACTACTGGGACCAACTGGCCCCATTCGGCGGGACGGGCCTGTCCGGGGTCGGGCGCGAACTAAGCCAGTGGTTTCTGGAGACGTTCACCGAACGCAAATTGTTGGTCTTCGATCTGGGCAGCGATCCTTACAACCGCCGGGCGGAAGGGGGCTGGTAGTTAGAGTCTCGCAATCCGACCCGCGATTCAGAAGATCGAGCGGCACCCGGGCGTTGATTCTTGTGGCTATCAATCTGAAGGTAGTGATCAGGCGGGCTCCCGGGGCCTTGTCAGAGGAAAACAACTTCAGGCGCGCCGGTTGCCCGCTCACAGTCATCGCATGAAAATTCATAGCCCATTTCGCTGCTTCAGGACTTCTCCCGAGGCGCTCAAGTTGGCCTCTGGATAAGCGAGTAGTCAAGATCAAAGGAGAACGACACATCCTATGTCGGGCCGTCGATCAATAGGGCGAAGTTCTCGATCGCGGCGTTTGGTGACAACTGATTCCAAAACCTCGCCTTCGTGGTCAACAACTCGCCAGAGGTAGTGCGTTTCCCCGTTGATGTTCACGAATACCTTATTCAGTTGCCATTGCCAGTTCGAGTGCGCGCGCGTCGCTTGGATGCGGTTTCGCCGGATCTCGGCCGCAAACATCGGGCCAAATCGATTCTACCAAAACCTGATCGATTCATGGCTGACATCAATCCCCCCTCGTGCAGTAGATCCTCCCCATCGCGGAGCGGCCCCGTCGAGAGGCTCGTCGACTTCGTCTGCGCGGAGTTCGGCCGATTGACGGGTCGGCCCGGAACTTTGCGCTGCGCAATGTGTTGGTCAGATTCTTCGTCCTAATCAGGAGTATCACAGATGCTGAAGTCCAGAATGACAGTGCTTGCCGGGACCGCGATCGCGTTTTCGATGATCGGCCTTCCCGGTATCGCCGAGACCCTGACCTATACCGCCGATCTGACAGCTGCGGCAGAGGTTCCGCCCAACGACAGCACCGCTACCGGCACCGCTGACGTCACCGTCGATACCGATGCCCACACGGTGTCCTGGGTCGTGACGGTCGAGGGGCTTACCGGCGATGCCACGGCGGCGCATATCCACGGCCCCGCCAGTGAAACCGAAACCGCCGCGCCGGTCATCGACATGTCCGAGGCAATTATGGAAGGCAACGGCGAGATCACCGACGAACAACTGAAAGAGCTGAAAGCCGGAGGTTACTACGTGAACGTGCATACCGAACAATACCCGGATGGCGAAATTCGCGGACAGCTTGCAGCGTCCGAATAGCCGGATTTTGAGCATCGGAAATGCGCCCCCGGCAACGGGGGCGC
>JBBKVT010000221.1:0-19731 GCA_037968535.1 Paracoccaceae bacterium | reverse complement strand
CTAAAGGCTCGCACTCAGGAACGTGACGTTTCCATCGGTCGGGATCAGGGCGGCGGTCAGTTTCCCCGTGGTCCAGGCGCCCGTATCGACGGAAATGCGACTGTTGGCGCAAGTCGGCCTCGGCTGTATCCAGTGTCCATGGGCGACCCAGATCCCGTCATCCCGGCTTTCGCGCAGAAATCGGCTATATCCCCACGTGTAGACGCTTCGAGGCTGACCTAGTGCCGGTTTGGCCGGGTCAGGTCCGGCATGAGTCACAAAAACTGTGCCGCTCTGCCAGTGACACGGGCGGGCGCGAAGCCAGTCGCCAGTTCCGTCCGTCAAAGCGGCGGCCAACCTCTGGCTGGCGGCCACGACCTCTTGCTCTGTCGCGTCGGGCTGCAGTGCGATATCGTAGCTGGAAAGTGTCGCCAAACCACCATTGCGCAGCCAACGCCCTGCGCCTTCGGCCGGGTTGTCAAGAAATTCAAGCAGCATCTCTTCGTGATTGCCAGTCAGGCAAACTGCATCTTCGAGCGTCCTCAGTCGCCCTAGGACGGCGCGGCTGTCGGGCCCCCGATCGACATAGTCGCCGACGAAGACTTTCCGGGCCTCTGGATGGTTCCTGTCCAGCGTATCGAGGATCCGATCCAGCAGATCTGCGCGGCCGTGGATATCGCCAATGACGGCCAGCGGCTCGGCGGGTTGGGGCGGGGCAATTGGGTGTTCTGCATCCACTGATCGTTTTGCAAATAGGCGTCGAATTATGGTCATCACCCTGCCCTGAACCGGATCGCTCCGGTTTAGGGGGTTGGAAGCGTCGAGGTCAAGTCAGAGGCAGGCGCGAAACAGCGCGAGCGTGTTCTCGTGATCCATTTTTATGGGGTTTCCACCGGTCGATGGATCGCGGAGGGCGGCCTCAGTCAGCACTTCCAAATCTGGGTCAGTCAGGCCCAGCTCGGTCAGGTTCTTGGGGATCTTCAGCGCCGCGTTGAGCGCGCCGACGAAATCGTAAAAGCCGTTGAAACCGCCAGAGATCTGCAGGTATGCGGCGGCGCGTTCGATGCGGTCCTCAATGGCTTTGCGGTTGAACTGCAAGACCGGCTGCATCACCACCGCATTGGTGGTGCCGTGATGGGTGTTGTAATGCGCCCCGATCGGGTGCGACAGGGCGTGGATCGCGCCGAGGCCCTTCTGGAACGCGACAGCCCCCATTGCTGCGGCCGACATCATGTTGGCGCGCGCCTCTAGATCTTTGCCGTCCTTGTAGGCGCGGGGCAGGTTTTCCTTGACCAGCCGCATGCCTTCCAGCGCGATGCCTTGCGACATCGGGTGGTAGAAGGGCGAAGAGTAGGCCTCAAGGCAATGGGCGAAGGCATCCATGCCGGTGCCTGCGGTGATCGCGGGCGGCATCCCGACGGTCAGTTCGGGATCGCAGATCACAACCGTTGGCAGGAACTTGGGGTGGAAGATGATCTTCTTTTCGTGGGTTTCGGAATTGGTGATGACCGATGCACGCCCGACCTCTGATCCGGTGCCTGCGGTGGTGGGGACAGCGACGATGGGTTTGATCGCGGCTGCGTCGGCGCGGGTCCACCAGTCATCGACATCTTCGAAGTCCCAGATCGGGCGCGTCTGGCCCGCCATGAAGGCGACCGCCTTGCCAAGATCGAGCCCCGATCCGCCGCCAAAGGCGACAACCCCGTCATGGCCACCATCGTTGAAGGCTTCGACGCCGGCTGTGACGTTCTTTTCGTTCGGGTTCGGGTCAACCTCGGCAAAAAGCGCGCGGCCGAGGCCCGCAGCGTCGAGGATGTCGAGCGCCTGTTTGGTGATCGGCAGCGCGGCAAGGCCCCGGTCGGTCACCAGCAGCGGCTTCTTGATACCCGCCGCTTTGCAGGCGTCGGCCAGTTCCTTAATGCGCCCCGCGCCAAAGCGGATTGCGGTGGGGTAGGACCAGTTGGCGGTGGGGGTCATGGTTGACGACATGTGGGTCAGGCTTTCTTGAGGTGATAGGATTTGGGCCGCGTCAGGTTGTGGTAACCGATAACCGACAGCCCGCCACCGCGCCCGGTGTTCTTGCAGCCGGTCCAGCACAAGGCCGGATCAAGGTAATCGCAGCGGTTCATGAAAACGGTGCCGGTCTCGATCTGGTTGCCGATCCGCTCGGCGCGGTCGGGGTCGGCGGTCCAGAGCGAGGCAGTCAGGCCAAACTCGCTGTCGTTCATCAGGCGGATAGCTTCATCGTCGGATTTGACCGGCATGATGCCGACAACGGGGCCGAAGCTTTCGTCGCGCATCACGCGCATGGAATGGTCCACGTTGATCAGTATCTGCGGCATCAGGTAGGTGCCGCCATCTTCGGGAAAGAGCTTGGGGTCGATCATGGGCTTGGCGCCTGCCGCAATCGCCTCTGCGGTTTGGGCGCGGACGTCATCGGCAAAGCGGATGTTGGCCATTGGTCCCAGCGTCGTTTCGGGGTCCAGCGGGTTGCCAAGCTTGGATTTCGAGACGATGGCGACGCATTTTTCGACGAAGGCGTCGAAGTGCTTTTCGATCACATAGACGCGCTCGATGCCACAGCAGCACTGGCCAGAGTTGAACATCGCGCCGTCCATCAGGGTGTCGGCCGCGGCGTCAAGATCGGCGTCGTCCATGACATAGCCGGGATCCTTGCCGCCAAGCTCCAGGCCAAGCCCGGTGAAGGTGCCCATAGCGGCGGATTCAATCGCGCGGCCACCACCGACCGAGCCGGTGAAGTTGACGAAGCCAAAGGATTTGGCGGCGATCAGTTGCGAGGTGGTCTCGTGGTCAAGAAAGACGTTCTGGAACACATCCTCGGGGATGCCGGCCGCGTCAAACGCCTCGGCCAGACGTTCACCGACTAGCGGCGTTTGGCTCGCGTGTTTCAGCATCACCGCGTTGCCCGCGATCAGCGCTGGGGCGACGGTATTGATCGCGGTCATGTAGGGGTAGTTCCAGGGTGCTATCACAAGCACAAGCCCATGCGGGACGCGGCGGATGAAGCGGCGAAAGGCGGGGTTGTCCTCGATCACGATATCGGCCAGCGCATCTTCGGCGATTTTCGCCATGTAAGTGGTGCGTTCATCAAAGCCGCGGAATTCGCCGCCATAGCGGATCGGACGGCCCATCTGCCACGCCAGTTCGGTGACGATTTCATCGTTCATCTCACCGATCTTCTGGCGCGCTTGCATCACGCGGCTGATCCGCTCGGACAGCGGCAGATCGGCCCATGCGGCCTGCGCCCGGGTGGCGCGGGTTACAGCGGCGGTGGCCTGATCCAGCGACAGAACCGGGCGTTCGGCATAGACTGAGCCGTCGATGGGAGAGATGCATTTAATGGTCTTGGGCACGATCAGCTCCGTTCAAATCCGCGCGCGATCTCGTAGTCGGTGACCTTGCGGTCGAAATCTTCCTGCTCCCAGTTGGCGGCATGGACGTAGTGGTCGACGACCGCGTCACCGAAGGCTTTGCGCAGCATCTTGGATCCGTCAAGCGCCGCCGTTGCCGCACGTAAGGTGCGCGGGATGTCGCGGGATTTCTGGGCGGCGTAGGCATCACCGGAAAACTCGGGTTCCAGTTTCATCTTGCCCTCGATCCCGGCAATACCTGCGGCGATCTGGGCGGCGAGGGCAAGGTAGGGGTTCAGGTCGGACCCGCCGACGCGGCATTCGACGCGCACTGCCTTGGTACCGGTGCCGCAGATCCGGTAACCGGCGGTGCGATTGTCGGCGGACCAGATCGCCTTGGTGGGCGCGAAGGTACCTGCGGCGAAGCGTTTGTAAGAGTTGATGTACGGCGCTAGAAAATAGGTCATGCCATCGGCATGGGCCAGCAGGCCGGCAAGGTAGTTTTCCATCAGAGCGGACATGCCGTGCTTGCCCTGGGGATCGTGGAAGGCGTTCGTGCCGTCTTTCCAGAGCGACAGGTGGATGTGGCTGGAGGACCCGGCCATCTTGTGATGCGGCTTGGCCATGAAGGTGATCGCGTGGCCCTGCGCCCAGGCGATTTCCTTGACCGCGTTTTTCACCAGCACATGGGTGTCGCCGGTATCAAGCGCGTCGGAATACTTGATGTTGACCTCGGCCTGACCGGCGTCGGCCTCTCCCTTGGTGTTCTCAACCGTCACCCCGGCGCCGTAAAGGCCGTTACGGATGGCGCGCATCAGGCCCTCTTCCTTGGTGGTCTGGAAGATGTGGTAATCCTCGTTGTAGGGGCTGATCGTGGTCAGGCCGCGATAACCCATATCGCGGGCTTCATCATAGGTTTCGCGGAAGACAAAGAATTCCAGCTCGGTTGCGGCGAAGGCCGTGAGGCCGAGTTTCTTCAGCCTCTCGATCTGTGCCTTCAGCACGGCACGCGGCGAGTGCGGTACGGGTTCATGAGTGTGGTGGTCCAAAAGGTCCGACAAAACGAGTGCGGTTTTTTCCAGCCAGGGGATCAGCCGCAAAGTGGACAGATCGGGCTTCATCACGAAGTCACCGTAGCCCGCGGTCCAACTGGTCGAGGCATAGCCCTGCACGGTCGTCATCTCTAGATCCGTGGCTAGCAAGTAGTTGCAGCAATGCGTTTCCTCATGCCCGCCATCCACGAAGTACTGGGCGTGAAAGCGTTTGCCCATCAGGCGGCCTTGCATATCGGGGGCGCATGCGATCACCGTGTCGATGTTGCCATCTTTGACGCGTTTTTTGAGGTCAGCGAAAGTGAGATTGCCGGGCATAGTGATGTCCTTGGTTGGAATTTGCGGAAGCCCAATCCGGGGCTTCCGCATGTCGTTTGTGCCCCGAATCAGGTCCAGGACGATGTTGCGCGGCGTTCAGCCGTAGCGGTAGGGCCGACCGGCCTTTTGCATGTCCGCGTTATACTTCTTAATGATCTCGACAACCTTGGCTTTGGTCTCGGATTCCGCCGCTATTTCGTCCCAGAAGGCGACGGCGGCGTTTTCAACTGTCGCCCATTCGGCGTCCGGAATCGTCGTCAGTTTCATCTTTTCGCCGTTCACGCGCAACGATGCCTCGCCGCCCCAGTACCACCACTGGCGGTAGTAATGGGATTGGTCACAGGTCATGCGAACCAGCGTCTTGAGGTCGTCGGGAAGCTCATTCCAACGGTCCATGTTCGCGAAGAACGAGCCGGCCCAAGCGCCAGAGATGTTGTTGGTCAGGAAGTAGTTGGTCACATCAGCCCAGCCTACAGTGTAGTCTTCGGTGATGCCGGACCACGCGATGCCATCAAGCTCGCCGGTCTGGACCGCGACCTCGATGTCTTCCCAAGGCAGGGTCACCGGAACGACGCCGAACTGTGTCAGGAAGCGGCCTGCGGTCGGGAAAGTGAACACCCGCTTGCCTTGTAGGTCGGCCAAGCTGTTGATCGGATCTTTGGTCGCGAAATGGCAGGGATCCCACGACCCCGCCGAGATGTGCTTGACGCCGACCTTGGAATATTCTGTATCCCAGATCTCGTTCAAGCCATACTGATTGAACAGCACCGGCACATCGAGTGAGTAGCGAGAGGCGAATGGAAAGTAGCCGCCAAAGACGGTTACCTCGGTTGGCGATGCCATCGAGTCATCATCAGACTGCACCGCATCGATCGTGCCGGACTGCATCGCACGGAACAACTCGCCCGTGGGTACGAGTTGATTGGAAAAGAACAGTTCAATCTGCATCCGGTCGCCGGCTATTTGGTTGAACATGTCGATCGCCGGCTTGGCTACGTGTTCGGCAAGGGCTGGACCGGCATAAGTCTGCATCCGCCAAGTGATCGTGGATTGCGCCAGCGCCGGTGCGGCCAGGGCGGCAGGCGCGGCGGCGGCCCCTGCGATGAACTTGCGTCTGGTGGTCATGTCGTTCTCCTTGTTGGATTTTGCGCTCGAATGGTCTTGCGGATGCTCCGATTGGCGGAGTTCTGGTTAATTTCCGTAAACATGGTTGGGCAGCCACATCGCGATTTCGGGAAAGATCATGACAAGGGTCAGTGCCAGAATCATCACCAGGACGAAGGGCACGATCGACGCGTAGATGTCGCTCAGCGTTATCTCGGGCGGGGCCATGGCGCGCATCAGGAACAGGTTATAGCCGAACGGCGGTGTCATGTAGGCGATCTGCGTGGTGATCGTGTAAAGCACGCCGTACCAGATCAAATCGAACCCGAGGGCCGACACCAGCGGGACATAGAGCGGGGCGACGATAACCAGCATGGCAGTGTCATCAAGGAATGTGCCCATAAGCAGAAATGAGATCTGCATCAGGATCAGGATCGTCCAGGGATCAAGGTGCATCTGAGCGGTGAACAGGTTGTCGATGGCCCGGACGGCCCCAAGCCCGTCGAAGACCGCACCAAAACCCATGGCTGCCAGGATGATCCACATGAACATGCAAGTAATGGCCAGGGTGGATCTGACCGAAACCTCGAACACTTCCCGCGTCATCCGACCTTTGAAAACGGCGGCGAGAAAGGCGGTGATGGCACCCACTGCAGAGCTTTCGACAAGCGAGGTCCAGCCATTGATAAAGGGAACCATCATCGTTGCGAAGATAACGATCGGCAACAGTCCGGCGCGCAGCAGGCGCAGTTTCTCCGTCATCGGGACGTTGCGTTCTTCCGCTGGCAGGACTGGTCCAAGCTCAGGTTGGATGCGGCAGCGAATATAGATGTAGAGGATGAACATCCCCGCCATCATGAGCCCCGGCATGACCCCGGCCAGCCAAAGCTGACCGACCGGCTGCCGGGCGATCATCGCGTAAAGCACCAGCACCACGGAAGGCGGCACAAGAATACCAAGCGACGATCCGGCCTGGATCACGCCCGTCACCATCTTCTTGTCATAACCCCGCTTCAATAGCTCGGGCAGTGCGATGGTAGCCCCGATCGCCATACCTGCGACAGACAGTCCATTCATCGCCGAGATCATCACCATCAGACCGATGGTGCCGATCGCGAGGCCACCGCGGACCGAACCCATCCACACGTGGAACATCTTGTAAAGGTCGTCGGCGATCTTCGATTCAGACAGCACGTAGCCCATGAAAATGAACATCGGCAAGGTCAAAAGCGGATACCATTTCATCAGCTTCATTGCCGCTGAAAACGGGATCAGCGACCCGCCGGTGCCCCACAGCGCCAATGATGCAATGACAGCAACTCCGCCTATGGCGCCGAAGACTCGTTGGCCGGTCATCAGCATCAGCATCATCGACGAGAACATCAGGAGCGCGATCATCTCATAGGACATCAGATCGGCTCACCCTTGATTTTTGCGATGTCCTTAAAAAGTTCGGAAACGGCCTGAAGCAGCATCAGGAAAAGTCCAATGCACATGATCGATTTGATCGGCCACAGGACCGGCCGCCACGCGGTGGAGTTTCTCTCACCGTATTTAAAGGCATAGTTTGTGCTGTCGATCGCGCCGTAAAGCAGAACACCAAGGTAGAAGCACAAGAGCAGCACGGTGAAGCCGTCGAACCATGCCTTCCGCTTGTCGGACCAACTGCCGTAGAACAGGTCCATCCGCACGTTCGAGCCAAGCTGGATCGAGTAGGGGCCGCCCAGGATGTAATAGGCGACCATGGCGAACTGCGCCATTTCCAACGTCCAGAGCGAGGGCAGCATGAACGGCAGTGTCTTCGAGATCGACGACCACAGAAGGATCGCCATCATGACGAAAATGCCATACATCGTAATCCGGCCGACGCGGTAGTTGATCGCATCGACGATGCGGATGTAGGAGCGCAAGAAGTCCATCACGTCTCTACCACGGTCTGGTCAATACCGAAGCTTTTCAAGGCGGCGGCAAGCGTCCGGGCCAGGGCCAGCGCCATCCCGGCCTGTTGCTGTGCAGTGCTGATCAGATCATTCCGGATCTCGATCATGACGTTGAGGTGCCCGTTGGTAAGTCCGTGTTCCTTCAGCGTATGGGTAACACCATCGGTTGGTCCATAGGGCTGGTTGCGTTCAACCAGCCCGTGCAGGTGGTCGGCCGAGTGTTTCAGCATCTCGTCCGCAAGCCGACTGTCTTCATCGTGCAGAATGCCAACTTCCGTCGCGCGGGCTTTGCCAAAATAGGTCGGCGTGAAGCTGTGGATTGTGACAATCACCGGATTCTGGGTGCCTGCAAGGGTTTTGGACAGCATCTCGCGAAATGGATGATAGGCAAGGCGGGCGCGGTCCCGACGAGACGCGGCATCAAGATTTTGGTTGCCTGGCACATCGTAATGCTCGCTCCGTGCGGGGATACTGTCGGGCGCTTCCGGCGGTCTGTTGCAATCATAGACAAGCCGGGACACCGTGCTGTGCACCATTTTCGCATCAAGGATGGCCGCAAGATCCATGGCGACGACGAGTGCTCCGGGGTCCCACGCGATGTGGCTGCTGCGGGCCACAGGATCGAGACCGAGATCGCCGAAAACATCAGGGATCCGGTCCGAGGCGTGTTCGCAAACCACGACGACCTGCGACGGCCCTGCCGCGTTCACGAGAACGCAGGGCGCTTTGCCATCCGACATGCTGTCGATTTCCAAATCCCGAGTCTCCCCACTACTGAACAGATTTCTTCAACCCCGCTTGATCTGTCAAGAAAATTACGTAGTCTTCGGCAGTATCGCCTGATATCTACGCCCGCCACCGAAAGGGTCTGGTTTGGCCGAGGAATTCGACACTATTGCCGACCGGTTGAACGCCCGACTGGACCGCTTGACCCGAGCCGAACGGCAACTGGCCGATTCAATCCTCGAAAGTTATCCGGTGTCCGGGCTTGGATCGATCACCACCGTCGCACTGAATGCCGATGTCTCGACGCCGACTGTGGCCCGGCTGGTGCAAAAACTCGGTTACAAGGGGTTCCCCGATTTCCAGGCCGAGTTGCGCAAAGAGCTTGAGGCAAAGATTACCGGCCCCATTGCCAAACACGACACTTGGGCTGGACGCGCGCCCGAAGGCCATATTCTCAACCGTTTCACAGAGGCGGTGATCGGCAACATCCGCCAGACCTTGGCGCATATTGAAACCGAAAACTTCGATGCGACCTGTGCTTTGCTTGCCGACCCGGCGCGCGTGATCAACATCGTCGGCGGCCGCGTCACACGATCTTTGGCAGATTATCTGTTCGTGCACATGCAGATGATCCGGGGAGGAGTCGCGAATTTTCAGCCAGGTGCCAGCAGTTGGCCGCATTACCTGCTCGATATGAAACCGGGCGATGTAATCGTCGTGTTCGACATGCGCCGGTATGAAAACAGTACCTTGAAGCTCGCCGAGATTGCTCATGCCAAAGGTGCTGTAATCGTGCTTTTCACAGATCAATGGCGATCGCCCGTCGCGCGGTTTGCCGAACAATGCTTCAACAGTCGCATCGTCGTCCCTTCCGCCTGGGATTCCACCATCGCCACAATGTTGCTGCTCGAGACGATCATCTCGGCGGTGCAGGAATTGAACTGGGCAGAAACGCGACCGAGAATGGAAGAGCTCGAAGAGATGTTCAACCAGACTCGCAACTTTCGCAAGTTCACTTAGGCGGTCGAAGCGGGCTGAGGCTTCGGAAAGGCTGCAGGGACAATTCAGCTACAACGAATGTTTGGCCGCAACGCCGCGAATTTTGACAAAAGGCTTGCCTGATTTCGCTCGTCTTGCGCAGTGATAGTGAGGATCGCAGCAGGGGGCCTCATGACCATCACATATCTCAAGCGCGGCAAAACCGGTGCCGATGTCGAGGTTGGTGACGCCGAAGTTCGGAGCGTCGTTGAGGCGACCCTTGTCGACATCGCAACGCACGGCGATGCGGCTGTTCGCGCATTGTCGCAGAAGTTCGACAACCATTCGCCCGCCTCGTTTCGATTGACCGATGGCGAGATCGAGGCGCTCGTCAGCCAGGTCTCGGCGCGCGACATGGAAGACATCCGTTTCGCGCAGGACCAGATCCGTGGATTCGCCCAAGCGCAACGGGATTCCATGCGTGACATTGAGGTCGAGACGCTTCCAGGCGTTTTCTTGGGACATCGCCATATTCCGGTGCAGTCAGTTGGATGCTATGTTCCCGGAGGACATTATCCTTTGGTGGCGGCGGCGCACATGTCGGTCGTGACGGCTTCGGTTGCCGGCGTGCCGCGCATTGTCGCCGCTCATCCACCGCACAAGGGACATCTGACGCCTGCCGTGATCGCCGCTTTGAAGCTGGGCGGCGCACATGAGATTTATGCGCTGGGCGGGATCCAGGCTGTTGGGGCTATGGCCCTTGGAACCGAAACGATTCAGCCGGTCGACCTGTTGGTCGGACCCGGCAATGCTTATGTCGCCGAGGCCAAGCGGCAGTTGTTCGGGCGTGTCGGGATCGACCTGTTTGCCGGGCCAACCGAAACGATGGTGATCGCCGATGAAACCGTTGACGCCGAATTGTGTGCGACGGATCTGTTGGGACAGGCAGAGCACGGCTACAATTCGCCCGCTGTTCTAGTGACGAATTCCCGCAAACTGGCCGAGGTGACGCTGGCCGAGATCGAACGATTGCTTGCCATTTTGCCCACGGCCGGGACCGCGCGGGTCAGTTGGCGGGACTACGGCGAGGTCATCCTTTGCGACACCTATGAAGAGATGCTGGCGGTATCCGAAGAGATCGCCGGCGAGCATGTGCAGGTGATGACGGACCGGGACGACTGGTTTTTGGAGAACATGACGGCCTACGGCGCGCTGTTTCTAGGCGCCCGAACCAACGTCGCGAATGGTGATAAATGCATCGGCACGAACCATACGCTGCCGACGCGTCGGGCGGGGCGCTATACTGGTGGGCTATGGGTTGGCAAGTTCCTGAAGACCCACAGCTACCAAAGGATCGTCACGGATGAAGCAGCGGCGATGATTGGCGCATATTGCTCGCGGCTGTCGATGCTGGAGGGTTTCGTCGGTCATGCCGAGCAGGCCAACCTACGGGTCCGGCGCTATGGTGGGCGGAACGTGGAATACGGGACGGCGGCGGAGTAGTCAGAGCACCCGTTTCATTGCGGCATCCAGCTTGTCTGTCAGTTCGGTGATCTGCGCGTCTTCGATGATGAATGGTGGGGCCAACAGGATGTGGTCGCCGTTCTGTCCGTCAATGGTGCCGGACATCGGGTAGCAGATCATGCCCTCGTCGAATGCCGCGGCCTTGAGTTTCGCGGCGATGTTGTTGGCCGGCTCGAACGGGGCCTTGGTTTCGCGGTTCTCGACAATCTCGATGCCGCGAAACAGGCCCCGACCCCGTATATCTCCGACATTGGGGTGCTGGCCGAAGCGGTCCTGCAGGCTGTCGGCGAGTTTTTCGCCTTGGGTCTTGACCCGGTCCAGCAGGTTGCGGTTCAGGATCGCATTGACCACCGCCAGACCGGCGGCCGTCGCGGTGGGGTGCCCGATATAGGTGTGGCCGTGCTGGAAGAAACCGCTGCCACTGGCGATGGTATCGTAGATCTCGGCAGTGCACAGCATCGCGCCGATCGGCTGATAGCCCGCCCCAAGACCCTTGGCGATGCAGGCGATATCAGGGGCGATGCCGTCTTGTTCGCAGGCGAAAAGCGTACCGGTGCGTCCCATGCCGCACATGACCTCGTCAAGGATCAGAAGCACGCCGTACTGGTCGCAAATCTCGCGGATGCGGCGGAAATAGCCGGGGGCGGGCGGAACCGCGCCTGAGGTGGCCCCGACGACGGGTTCAGCCATGAACGCCATGACGGTTTCGGGTCCGACGCGCAGCAGTTCATCTTCCAGCGCGTTGGCGGCACGCAGGCCGTAGTCTTCGGGCGATTCACCCTCGCGGCGCCGGCGGTAATCGTAACAGGGCTCGATATGGCTGACATCAAGAAGCAGCGGCGCGAACTGGGCGCGCCGCCATTCGTTGCCCCCTGCCGAAAGCGCGCCGATGGTGTTGCCGTGATAGCTTTGCTTGCGCGCAATCAGACGGCCACGCTTGGGTTCGCCCTTTTCGACGAAATACTGCCGGGCAAGCTTTATCGCGGCCTCGGTCGCCTCGGACCCGCCCGAAACGAAATAGACGCGGTCGATGCCATCCGGTGCATTCGCGATCAGCAGATCAGCGAGTGCTTCGGCGGGCTCGGATGTAAAGAACCCGGTATGGGCGAAGGCGATCTTGTCAAGCTGCGCCTTGATGGCGGCGATAACCTCGGGGTCACCGTGGCCGAGGCACGACACCGCAGCACCGCCCGACCCGTCGAGATAGCGTTTGCCAGTGCTGTCGATCAGATAACAGCCCTCACCCCTCGCGACGACCGGGGGTTGCTTGCGACTGTGGCGGGGGAACACGTGGTTCATATCACCTGTCCTGCGGGTTCGGGGGTGTAGATCATGCGCTGATCCTCGACGAAATTGTGCATTTCGAGCGGCCATGTGGCGCGGGGCCAGCGCAATTCCATCTGGCCAAGGCGGGGACGGTAGACGGCAGTGTAAAGCGTGCCAAAGCCCTGCGCGAAGGCCGAGGAATAAAGCGGCGGGCGCAGGAAGGCGCGGATGAACTTGTCCTCGGGTTCGACATGCAGGGTCAGGCGCTGCAACAAGAAGCGTTCGCGTTCAACGGTGGCGGTGAATCGCGCGTGGCTGGCCCATTCCACCTTTTCCTGATGGTTGGTGGCGACGGCGGCATGGGTGATCTGGGCCGTACGGTCGGGGGCCATCAGCGCGGTCAGGAAGTTGCGTTTGGCGTCAACCACAGTGACGTTATAGCTCATGTGGGTCGGGACGCGGGCGAGGGCCTTGCCGGCCTGTTCGGCCGTTTCGCAGGTTTGCAGAACGTAGCGCAGGATCAGCGGCACGCCAAAGCCATCCCCGACCACGCGGCGGCCACCAAAGGTCAGCGACAGCGCAAGGCCAGCGTCGTTCATCCCGTCGACCAGCCCCCAGAGCCCGTCAGTGGTGCCAAGCACGGTACGGCCCTGCCACCCGGTGCGCATCACCAGACGGTCAAAGGCGTGGGGGTTGTAATCGTAGTTGCGTACCAGCACGGGTTCCTCGCCCGGCCAGATCGCCTGACTGCAACCCGAAAGGTAAGCGGGCGGGCCGTAGAAACTGAGGAACCGCGCGGCGTGATCGCCACCGCCGGCCAGTTCGCACAGCGCTTCATAGATCGGCATCAGTTCGGGCATGTGCTTGCGAAGTGCGCGGTGGCAGTCGCGGTAGGTTGGACGCGCAGTGTCGCCTTCGCGTAACCACCATGCATGATAGTCGGGCCAGAACTCGTGAAACAGCCCGGCCCATTTCGGGCCGGGTTCAGGTTCGTTTATGGCGCGCCAGAGCATTTCCATATCGGTTCGGTCGCCTAGAATGCTATCCGCAACGGATTACATGATCTTGAATGCCGGGTCCGCAAGTGCAGGACCGGCTTCTGCCACCGGCAAAGGCTGCGCCGCAAAGCTTTGCTTGATGCCGTGGATCCACCGCTTCGCCCGTTCATTCAACTGGAAGCCCGACGTCATCGAGCGGCCCCGAGTGACCAGGATGCCCAAATCCGCTCCTTCATAGCGATAGTCGCCGGGCTTCGTGATCCTGAGGAAGAACGCCTCGTTTTCAGATTCCACCGCGCGGCGGTGATAGTCGAAGCGGTCGAAGACGACACGGCCATCTTCCAGCATCTTATAGATGCCTGATTGCGGCGCATGGGTCACGATGTCGACATTGTCGTCGGTGTGCTTGATGACCATCTGGCTCCATGAATCGATCATGTCCGGATCGGCCCATCGGGCATTCAACTCGTCCACATCCAGCTTGAACTTGGCCTTGGAGAATTCAAGCAGGTGGAACAGAAAGAGTGGCGCGTCGGCATGAGCGAAGGCGGCGTGGTTGGTCATCGAAGAACAGCCGGTGATGCGCGGGTTCAACTCGCCCAGCCAGATGTCGCCCGTCTTCTTGTCGATCAAAAAGTCGAGCTCGAAATAGCCGCGATAGCCTTCTTTCCGCAATTGCTCGCCGAACTTGAAGGTCAATTGACGCGCTTTCTCGCGGACTTTCGGCGGAAAGGCGGTGGAAAGGATTTCGTTCCCGCACCAACCGCCGCGATAGGGCGTCAGTTCCTTGAAGCCGACAAGTTCCGTCATCAGCGGGCCGACGATGGTACCTTCAGAGGTCGCGCAAGCCTCGATCGCCGAACCCCGGCAGTCGATCCGCTTCATGATCTTGATCTCGCCTTCGCCGATGAGCTCGTGCTCGTGACGGCGGAAATCGGCCTCGGACTTGATGAAGAACGTGGTGTGGCCAGAATCGCCAAAGGCCGATTGCAGAACAAGATCGTGGCCGATCCCGGCCTTTTCGCAAGTCTTGCGCAGATCGTCGTAGGATTTGACCTCTGCCAGGACGTTCGGGACCGAAGGAACCCCGGCCTTGTTGCCGATGCGGACTGTTTCGATCTTGTTGTCCATGTTGGTGCGCAGCTTGGCCTTGGGGAACCAGACATCGGCCCCGAGTTCCTTTGACAGCCGTTCGGTTTCCTCATCGAACATCAGGAAAACGAATTTCGGCTTGCCGCCCCGCCGCTTTACAAGGTCGATGACCTCTTTGTGCTGAAGCAGGTAATTATTGATATCCTCGATCGACTGAAACTCGGCATGCGGCTGCTCGGAAGGACAAAACACGTTCGGATGACGACCATCATAGCAGTCGATGTAGCAGATATACTTGAAATTCTTGCACCATTCATCGATCCCCAAAAGGTTGAAGTTGGTGGCAGAGATGAAGTAGATCGGATCCTCATTGCGGTGGAAGAACCGACGGATTTCCGAGATGTTGTTCAATGTTTTCTTCGGCATTTGTGCCTCCCTTTTTATCTTGCCGCGATTGCGACATTCATTTTCTTGGCATGGGCTTTCAGCGCCTCAGGCGTGAAGACCCGCAGGCCCAGATCCGCGCGATAGCCGTGGATTTCGCTGACATCGAGTGCTCGCATGAAGGCCAGTATCTCTTTCGAGACGACTTGACCCGGCACGAGGATCGGAAATCCGGGCGGGTAGGGGATGATGAACGAGGCCGAAACGACTTCTTGCCCCTTTTCAAGGGCCTGTTTAAGCGAACCGTCAAGCTCCAGGTAGTCGCAGTTGTTTTCGTCATAGCTGAGGAAGAAGGCGCTGCGGATGTCGCCTTCAGGGGTCACCTGATCGCTGCGGAAAGCATCGTGGAAGCGGCTGAAATCGGGCAGCGGCGGCAGGTCGTGCATCAGGTTCTTGACGCGGCGATCGAACGACAGGCGTTCCATCTTCGAGGCATCGTCCAATAGCTCATCAAGGCCCTTGGCGATCTCGACCAGCACCTCGATCAGGTAGGCGACCGAGGACCGCGTGGTGCCGATATTGGTCATGAAGAGGACCGTGTTGCGCGAGGTCTTGTTGATCTGGATGCCGTATTTGTCCATCAGGATATCGGTCTTGAAGGTGTCTCCGTCCCAGCCGGTGCCACCAACGGCAAGGGTCACGCGGGTCGCATCCAGCACGAATTCGTCCTTTTCCCAGCAATCCCAGATATCGGTCCAGCCCTGTTCGGGGTCGTAGTAGCTTTCGACGCCGCTTTCGCGGTGCGCTTCGGGGATCATATCGCCGGCAGTCAGCACCTTGAAATATTTCTGCAAAAGCGGGTGGGTCGAGATCGCACGGCGCATCGACATCGCGGCCTCGACCTGACGCTGGACAAATTCGAATCCTTCCAGCTCCACCTGCCGTCGTCCGACGTCGAGTGAGGCAATGATCTGGTAGTTTGGACTGGTCGAGGTATGGGTCATGTAGGCCTCGTGGAAGCTTTGCTCGACCTCGCCTTTGAAATCCTGGTCGTTGACATGGATCATCGAGCCCTGCCGCAGTGAGGTCAGTGTCTTGTGCGTCGATTGCGTGGCATAGACGCGGACGCGGGCGTTGGGCGGCGGGATCAGGCGGGTTTTCAGCAGGGTCTTTTCGTCGGCGCCCTTCAGCTTTTCCTGCTGCTTGGCATAGGCCTTGGCATGTTCCGGCGTCCGCAGGCTTACGCGCATATTGTTGGCAGCGTTCATGCCGGTGCGCTGGCGGTAGGTCGGGCCGAAGCGCGCGAAGGCGAACCATGCCTCATCCCAAAGGAAGACGAGGTCGGGTTTGATCGCCAGGCATTCCTCCATCACCCGTTCCACGTTGTAGACGATGCCGTCGAAGGTGCAGTTGGTCAGGAGCAGCATCCGCACCCGATCAAGTTTACCGGCGGCCTTTAGCTTCAGCAGCGAGTGCTTGATTTCCTGCAAAGGCACCGCGCCATACATCGAGTATTCATTCAACGGATAGCTATCGAGATAGACCACCTTGGCGCCTGCCAGAACCATGCCGTAGTGGTGCGACTTGTGGCAGTCGCGGTCGACCAGAACGATGTCATCGGGCCGTACCAGCGCCTGCACCACGATCTTGTTGCAGGTCGAGGTGCCGTTGGTGGCAAAGAAGGTCTGCTTTGAGCCAAACGCGCGGCTGGCCAGTTCCTGCGCTTCCTTGATCGGGCCATGCGGTTCCAGAAGGCTATCGAGGCCGCCCGAGGTGGCAGAGGTTTCGGCCATGAAGATGTTGGGGCCGTAAAAGGCACCCATATCCTGAATCCAGTGGCTGCGCGAAATCGACTTGCCGCGGCTGATCGGCATCGCATGGAAAACGCCGGTGGGTTGCTTGGAATATTCCTTGAGCGCGGTGAAGAACGGTGTCTTGAACCGGGCCTGTACGCCGCGCAGGATGTTCAGGTGCAGTTCCACGAAGTCTTCCTGATTGTAGAAGACCCGGCGGCAGATGCCGAGATCAAGCCCGGCGATATCCTCGACCGAGCGTTCGGTGACGAGGTAGGCATCAAGCTCTGGCCGGACCTTGGCGATCAAGCGGCAAAGCTCTGGGCCGTAATCCTCGGGCGCAAGGGCTTCGATATCCTCGATCCCGCCGGCGCGGTCGAGGTAGCGTTTCAGGATCGGCAGATCGACCTTCGATTCCATCTTTAGTCCGGGGCGCACGACGATGGACTGAATATTGTGGTTGAACAGAACACCGATCAGCGCGTCCTGAAGGCTGGGCACCACCACCGCCTCGTAGGTGAACTGATCATCGGGGCGGCGCATCTGCTGCATGTTCGATTTGAGCCAGCGCTCTTGCTGCTCGTTGACGTTGTCCACGATCATGACCTCGAAATACGGCTTGGTCAGCGCGCGCGCCTCGGGCGAGAGCATCGCCTCATCTTCATGGTCGTCGCCCTCGGCCGCCTCACGGTCAAGCGGGATATGGCGGCGGCGATAGGCGCCGGTGGTCAGGCCACGGGTAATACGGTGGACGGCGAAGGCGACATCGTCGAGGTTGCCATGCTCGAACTGGCGGCGGATGTGGTCGAAGGCCTGTACGCCGGGAAAGGCCCAGTAGGCTTCGATCGGCGCGAGCGAGTCGAGGAGTTCGCTGATCTTGGCCCCGAAGGCCTTGGAACGCCGCCCGTCCGGGTCGCGGGCGAGGGCATCCGTGGTTTCGCGCAGCTTGCTCCACCTGTCAGAGCGCAGCTGGATTGCGGAATAATAGTCGCTCATCGATTGCATCGCGTCTTCCCCGTTTCAAACGGCGGCAGATCCGGGATGCCATGCGCTGCGAGATCGGCAGAGACGGTCCGGACTTATCCGCCAGATAGTTTGCCCAGAATGGGCGTAATGTTCATGTCGGTGACGTATGACAGAGGCTGAGTCTGTGTGGACTTGAAGCCGATGGTATCGGTTTTCACATCGACATGCAGCCCGGCGCGAGTGCCCTGTTTCGGGATCTCGAGCGGGCCGAGGCCATGCAGATACGCGTCGGTGCCGCTGGCGCGATCATAGACTGAGAAATCGACGGACCGGTCGCGGAAGCTTTTCAGCGTCTGGCCAAGTCCCTTCATGCCGGTTTCGCGCTGACGACGGACCTGACTAAGGTCGATCTCGATCGGGAACATATCGTCTTGGCCGGCCGATTGGTGCAGCACCGTCGCCGAGGGGTCGATCACGCAGGACCGGCCGTTGCCGCCGGCGCCAAGACCGTTCACATCGAAGACGTAGCACTGGAACTGCGCGGCGGTGGCGCGCGCGATCGCAAGTTCGGCGTCGCGGTCGGTGGTGCCGGTCAGCACCGGGTGTAACAGCACCTCGACGCCCTGACTGGTCAGCTGGCGGGTGGTTTCCGGAAACCAGATGTCGTAGCAGATCGAGAGGCCGAAGCGACCGATTTCGGGCACATCGAAGATGCAGAATTCGGTGCCGGCCTCGACGTCGGTTTCGTAGGGGCGGAACGGGAACATCTTGCGGTAGGATGTGACGATCTCGCCCTGCGGATTGATCACGACAGAGGTGTTGTAGATCTTGTCGTTCTCAGCTTTCTCGAACATCGATCCGGGGATGAGCCAGATGTTGTGGCGGCGCGCGGCGTCACAGAAGCGCTCGACCGGATCGTTGTAGAACGGCTGGGCAAAGCGCGGCAGCGGTCCGAACGGGGCGAGTTCGGAAAACAGCACCATCTGTGTCCAGGGGAAACGCGCCATCAGGATGTCGATATGGTGCAGCATGGCCTCGACGTTGGATTGCAGGGCCGCCACGTGCATCTGGATGCCGGCGATTGCGAAAGGCGTCATGTCAGAAATTCTCCGTCCGCGCGGTGGGCCCTGCCTTGGGCCCCGTGTTATCTGCCGCGGGACTCACGTCTTATGCTCTCACGACCAGAACGGAAACAGGCGAACGGCGCACAATTCTGTCAGCATGCGAGCCGACGAGGAATTCACGCATTTTGTCAGGGGCATGTGACGCCATTACCACAAGGTCGACGCCAATTTTCTGGACTGCCTTAAGAACCTCTTCGTGAATTGCACCGTAGGACAAATGCTCTTGCACATTGATATCCGAAGGAATTTCGGCGTCGATGATCTTGCGCAATTCGGCTTCGGCCTTGGCCAGGGCTTTTTCCTTGAAATTGTCCGGAAAAAAGCCCGAAACCAGCGGTGTTCCGAAATCCGGGACAACCGACATCACATGCAACTTGCCTTTCGAGGCCCGGGCCAGTGCCACGGCCTGAGGCAATGCATCGCGCCAGGACGCGGGATGGCCCAGGTCGATGGTCAGCAGAATATTGTCATACATTGCTGATCCCCCTTTCAGGCCGCGACCGAGCGTCGGGAGGCAGAGTTCCGACCACGTTGAAGCAAGACAATCAGTCCCAGCAGCAGAAGCGCCGGGATGAACATCCAGTACTTGCTGGGCTGATCGAGGGGCTTGAGGACGCGCAGCACTTCCTGATCCCAGTCAAGTCCAGCGTCAGCCGCCGGGCTGCCGAAGGACACATCGTCGATGAACATCTTGCCATCCTCGTCGCGGAAGATCAGCCCGGCATTCTCCAGCTTCTCGTCGCCGGTGGCGCCTTCACCGATCGGCAGGATCGCCACGAACTCGATGGGATCGCCAAGATCGTTGACGCCGCGCACGCGCAGGCGAAGTTCGTTGCCTGGGGCTGTCGTGCCAGCCGCTTCGGCGATGGCGGCGGGCGGTTCCTCGGAATACGGAGCAGAGACCATGTCCATCCAGAAGCCGGGGCGGAAGAGGGTGAAGGCGATCAGCAAGAGTGCAGCGCTTTCGTAAAAGCGGTTCTTGGCCAGAAACCAGCCCTGGGTTGCTGCCGCGAACAGAAGCATGGCGATCGTGGCTATGATGAAGACGAAGATGCCCTGCGCCCAGTTCACGTTGATCAGCAGCAGTTCGGTGTTGAAGATGAACAGGAACGGCAG
>JBBKVT010000220.1:0-2781 GCA_037968535.1 Paracoccaceae bacterium | reverse complement strand
GTCAATTCATTTCCAGCGGAGAGAGCGCCGCCTCGGTCTTGGTTCCAAATACCAGTCTGCGACCCGATGCCCGGACATCACGCCTTCGGGCAATCTGGCGCTCCTGCGTGAAGCCGTCGCGGCAGGTCTTGCTGGATGCCAACGCCGACAACTCAGCTTCAGGGCGCGCACCGGTAGCGTCGAGCGTCCAAATTACGTAGGACAAGATGATCGAACCGGTGCTGATCGAGATTAGCCCCCGTGCTGATGAGCTAGCCACCGACGCAGAAAACGCGGTCCTGACCCAAGGCGATCCTCCATATCAGACGGGATAGCGCAGGATCGCCGCCACTGCCGCGCCGTCGGGCATGTCTTCGCGTCGCACAGCCAGAACCTTGCCACCCGCGAGGATCGCCCTTCCGGTTATCTCATCGATCACGCCATAGCTGGCCGCGCCCGGCGTCGTTGCGAGAGCAACCGTGCCGTTGGTCTCGTCCACCGTGCCGTGCATCACCTCGTCGATATCAACCAGCAGAAGGTCCACCGCACCGAAGGTCGCGTCGCGCGCGACGGCCCGCAGATCACTGATGGCGCGATGCGATCCGACCCGCTCGTGAAAGAGTGCGGTCGCAGCTTCGATCTGCGACGCGTAGTGCCCATCCAGAACCGCGCGGGCCGCGCCCGCCAACGCGCTTTCGCTCATGTCGTCGGGGCTTGCGGAAATCCCCTCGGCCAACAGACCAGGATAGCTGTTGAGCGACCGGAACATCGGTCCAACCGGCTCGGTCGCGGCAAGGATAAGCGGCGTCTCCCTCCCCGCGAGGACCGGGCGCAGGGCGGCGTCCACCTTGCGCGCGAAACTGAGTAACAGCTTCTTCTGGCCTTCGGGATTGGCCTGAGTGGTGGCTTGCGTAAGGTTGTTGACCGAAGAACGACCAGCGGCATCGGCGGCGCTGTCGGGCAGGTCCGGCACGCTGAGCACTGTTGCAGGCTGGTCCGCGAAAACCTCGACCAGACGGGCATCGTTCTCGGACAGGGCCAGCACGAATGCATGCTGGGGAAAGGCCATCGCGCGCATCAGCGGCTTGAGATAGAAGCGATCCGACACCTCGACCGTTTCGGTGACCTCTGTCGCCAGCCGGAAGGTCCGCAAGCTGTCTGGAGTGGCGAGAACCGCAAGGCTGTTGGCCTGAAGCCGCCAGAACTCGTCATCCTCGTCCAGCGCGGAGAGGTGTTCCTCCAGAGCCGCGCGACGGCGCTTGTCGAAACCTGCGGCGTCGAGCTGCTCGAGTGCCGTTCGGGTCAGATTGCCGAACGAGATTCGGCTTAGAGTGACATTCTGAGTCTCGGGTGTCGTCGGCACATAGATCGACACACAGGCATCAGCACGGGTTTCGATCAGCGCCCGGATTTCGGGATGGGTTGGAATATCAACGTAAAGCATGAAATGTCCTTTCTAGGATCTTTCCGGGTCGCCCCACGGATACCGGAGCCGCTGTCGGCCGGTTCTATCACCCGCTGACCTGGCAATAGGAACCCGTTGCGATGATCGTCGATATTCTGAACGGTTGTCACTGGAATTATCCGCATGGCACCAGTCGTGTTTTCAACGCACAAGTGCGGGGTTTGCACGCATCTGGTAAACAGCGCCGAGAACAGCGCCGAACACGATGTGCAGCACCAACGTCATGATAGGCGCCATGATGCCGAGATTCATTCCGAACAGGCCCGCACCCGCCATTGGCATCACAATGATCATCATGCCAAGCCATGCAGCCACGCCAAAAACGATGCCTTTGACGACCGCGCCGCCGCCGGGGATCAACTCGTAGAGTAGGGCAAATCCGCCGCCCCAGGCAACTGTGCCGATCATGAAATGCACGATCCATCCGACCGCGACGGACGCACCCATCATCATGCCGATCATGGCGGCGACATCCAGTTCGGGCATCAGGCCCATCATGCCTTTGGCAACCATCAGCGCTGACAGGACAATGGTCGCGACGAACCCGGCGAGAAGGCCTGCTGAGATATTCTGCACTATGATTTTCCTTTTCCAAGGGCCTCAGCCCGGTGTCCGTTTCCCGTCTTCCAGTCAGATGCGGCCGTGTCGCGCGGCTCGGGCCCACCCCAGCGCGGTATCGTCAATTTGCCGTCGAGCCGTCGCCCGGGAAGCCGTCTGTCGCCTGGCGTGTCGAACGCATCTTTGCCAAGGCCCAGACCCGTACCGGCATGTGTATCGCCAGAAGACCCACCCAGATCAAAGCCGGGCCTGTCGATCCCCTGGCCGAGGTCGTTGGCCGAAGGGGGACTATCTTGCGTTTTTTCTTTGCAGCAGGCTTTCCTACATGATTGGTCTCTGCGGAGGATACTGACGGCGTGGATGGCTTCTCTTTTTTCTTCATGTCTTTGATCCTTCGGATATCTCTTGTTTTGCGATTTGCGCTCGCGCCGGACAGCGCGACTCTGACCAACGGAATCGCAGGATCCATTGGACTTTGGTCGGCCCGAACGTCTGCTGCACCCCGAAATCCTCTACTTTTCGCCGAGTGAAAATTCCGGCCGCCACAGTCATCCTTGAACAGTAAATCAGGGGTGTAGCGCGTGCGCTGATACAGATCAGCAGGCCCAAAACTGACCAGCAAGTTTGGGGTTCTGCGTATGCCATGCCCACTACCTCGCAGAGTCCATCTCTCGTGGCCCCTTGCTGGCCATCTTTAAGGGCGCTGCCGGAGCGAATGCGAGCAGGGCACTATGATCGATATCAGTGCCGCGCCTGGCTCGCATGCTACCCTGAAAGCT
>JBBKVT010000219.1:0-15553 GCA_037968535.1 Paracoccaceae bacterium | reverse complement strand
CGCCCATCCCGCACCCGCGCACAGCCTCGGCTTCCCGCAACCCGGCCGCCGCGTCGCCATCCTCGGCCCCGACGGCCCGATCGCTCGCGGGATGCCCGGAACCATCGCGATCTCGTCCCGCGACCCCGGCCTGATGCTGGGATATCTCGATGCCGAAGCGGAAACAAAATCCCGTTATCAAGGTGAATGGTTCCAGACAGGCGACACCGGCGCAATGGATGAAGACGGCGCCGTCACCTATCTTGGCCGCGCTGATGACATGATGAATGCCGGCGGCTTCCGGGTCTCGCCGATCGAGGTCGAAACCGCCATGCGCCTGCATCCCGACGTCACCGACTGCGCCGCCGTCGAGGTTGCGATCAGGCCCGATGTCACTGTTATCGCTGCCTTCTACACCGCCGCGACCGCGCTGCCAGATGCAGATCTCGCCGCCCATGCCGAGACAACGCTGGCCCGCTACAAGCAACCACGCCTGTTCATCCACCGTCCCGAGCTGCCGCGCGGAGCCAACAACAAGCTGCTCAGAAAAGCCCTGCGCGATGGCTTCGACCTGCGCGCTCACGAACACTAGACCATGCGCTTTTGCGGGTGGTCAGCAACGCTTCGTCGCACTAGATAGCGCCAATACCCCTAGCAAAGACGCAGAGGCTTCCTTGATCAAACTCGACATCATTTCCGACCCGATCTGCCCGTGGTGCTATATCGGCAAGGCCAATCTGGACCGCGCACTGGAAGCCCATCCAGAGCATCCGTTCACCGTGGAATGGCACCCGTTCCAACTGAATCCCGACATGCCGGCGGACGGCATGGACCGGCGCGAATACCTCGAAACCAAGTTCGGCGGCAAGGCCAACGCCGCCGCCGTTTACGGTCGCATCGACGAGGCCGCCAAGAAGGCCGGGCTGACGATCAACTGGGAAGGCATCACCAAGACGCCCAACACGATCAACGCGCACCGGCTGATCCACTGGGCCGGGATCGAGGGTCGCCAGACCTTCGTCGTCGCCTCGCTGTTCAAGGCCTATTTCATCGAAGGCCGCGACATCGGCGACACCGAGGTTCTGGCCCAGATCGCCGAAGCCTGCGGCCTTGACGCCGCGATGATGCGCCAACTGTTGCAGGGCGAAGCCGACCTTGACGACATCCGCGCCCGCGACGCGCATTCGCGCAATATGGGCGTGTCCGGCGTGCCAACCTTCGTCGTCGCAAACCAGCACGCCTTGTCCGGCGCGCAGCCGCCAGAGGTCTGGGATCAGGTGATCGACGATATCGCGGCCCAACTGAAAGCGGTCGAGCAATGACCCCAACCAAAGCACTCGGCCTGCCGGAATTCGTCGCGATGATGGCGGTCTTGTTCGCGACGCTGGCGTTTTCCATCGACGCAATGCTGCCCGCCCTGCCCGAAATCGCCGCCGAACTCAGCCCCGACGCACCGAACCGCGCGCAACTGATCGTGCTGTCGTTCGTGCTTGGCATGGGGTTCGGCACCATCGTGACCGGTCCGCTGTCGGATGCGTTCGGGCGCAAGCCAGTCATCACCGGCGGCATCGCGCTTTATATCCTCGGCGCCGTGCTTGCCTATTTCGCGCAGTCGCTCGAACTGGTGCTGGCCGCGCGTGTGTTGCAGGGGCTGGGTGCCGCCAGCCCGCGGATCGTGCCGATGGCGATGATGCGCGACATGTACGAAGGCCGCCGCATGGCGCAGATCACCTCGTTCATGATGACCGTGTTCATGCTGGTCCCCGCCGTCGCCCCCGCCATCGGCGCCCAGATCATCGCCCTGGCCGGCTGGCGCTTCATCTTCGTGGCTTTCATCCTGTTCGCGCTCATCGGCGGCACCTGGATCAACCTGCGCCAACCCGAAACCCTGCCCCCCGAAAAGCGCCGCCCGCTCAGCTTCGACACCCTGAAGCTCGCGTTCGGTGAAGTAACCCGGAACCGGCTGGTCATGCTTTATACCGCCGTGCTGACGCTTGCCTTCGCGCAGATGATGGCGCTGATTTCCTCGACCCAGCAGATCTACGACGTGACCTATGGCCAGGGCGCGAACTTTCCGATGTGGTTCGCGCTGTCCGCCCTGATCGCCGCCACCGGCACGATCCTGAACGCCCGGCTGGTGATGACCGTGGGCATGCGCAAACTGGCGCTGACCTCGTATCTGGTCCAGACGATCCTTGCCGCGTGCTTCCTGCTGGCCTACTGGCTGGGCGCAATCCCCGCGGCTTTGGCGTTCCCGATATGGTTCATCTGGTCAGTCTCGATCTTCTTCATGGCGGGCCTGACCTTTGGCAACCTCAACGCGCTGGCGCTGCAACCGATGGGCCATATCGCAGGCATGGCCGCATCGGTGATCGCCGCGATCTCGACGATCCTGTCGGTGGTCCTGGCGATCCCGATCAGTCAGGCGTTCAACGGCACCCCGGTGCCGCTTCTGATCGGCGCGGTGATCTGTTCCGGGCTGGCCTTCCTCTTGCTGCGCACCACCATCGAAGAGGTTGACGTGCTTCACCAACGCGCAGCCCCGCAATCCCCCCAAAAAGGATAATACCCAATGCTGATGCCCCGTCAAAAGACGCCCGACCTGTCTCTGCCCCTCGTTGGCGGCGGCACCTTCACCTTGTCGGGCGACGCAAGCGAGCGCGGCACGGTCGTGTGTTTCTACCGCGGCCTGCATTGCCCGATCTGCGCCACCTACCTGCCTGAACTGGAGCGTCTGACACCCGAATTTGCCAAGCGCGGCGTTAAGACCGTCGCGGTATCCTCGGACGGTGCGGAACGTGCCAAGGATATGGCCGAGAAGATCGGTGCCGACACGCTGCGCTTTGCCTATGACCTGCCGCTGTCCCAGGCCCGCGACTGGGGCCTTTACATCTCGACATCGCGCGGCAAGACCTCGATAGGTATCGAGGAACCGGCGCTCTTCTCCGAACCCGGCCTGTTCATGGTGAACCCCGACATGACGCTTTACTACATGTCGGTGCAGACCATGCCCTTCGTGCGCCCGCATTTCTCGGAACTGCTGGGCGCGGTCGATTTCGCCATCGACAAGAATTACCCGGCCCGAGGCGAATACACCGGCGCGGTCTAGATCCGTTTACTAAGTGTCGCCCGTCAAGGGCGACTGCTGGCGCTTTAGCGTCTCAAATCTGCTGTCGCCGGCACTGACCGCCACCGACTTTAGCGCGAAGGCAGCCGGATTTTCAGACCGCGTGCGCGCGCAAAAGGGCATTGCGCAGAGAAATCTGATCGGTCACGCAAGCGGCCAGATCGGTCATCACCGCGATATCCGATTGCAGCCAGGTGCGTTTCTTCGGTTGAATGGCGCACAAAACACCCAAAGGCTCTCCGTCCGGGCCATGGATCGGCACGCCCAGATAGGCCCGCACCCCAAGGTCCGGGATCGCCAGATTGGTGGCGACGCGTGGATCCTCTTCCGCATGTTCGACGATCAGTGGTCGGTTGTCGCGCTTCACGTATTGGCAGAACGAATGCGACAGCGGTGTGTGACGCTGGTCGGCCCAGATCCCCGACAGCCCGATCTGGCTCTTGAAATATTGCCGGTCGCGGTCTTCTTCGACGAACGACACCAGCGCGACCGGGGTCTTCAGATACGCCGTCACCAACCTGGTGAACTTGTCGAATTGTTCTTCCGGCGGACTGTCCACCAGGCGCAATGTCTCAAACACATTGTCGAGGACAGAATCACACGGATGGCTGTCATAGTCGCCCTTTAAAAAGACGTGATTGGCAAAGTCCTGAATGATCTTTTCCCTTCTGATCCAATGCCACCTGCCAGATGTCTATGCATTCAATCTTTCGCAGGGGTTAATGGAAAAGGAAAAATCGCCTACCCGCGCAACTTGCCCGCCAGATCCTGCGCGATGGAAAACGCGCCGCGGATCTTGTCCTTGTCGCGGGCCCAGTCGCGCCGGATGACGATCTTGTTGTCCTTGACCTTCGCCATTCCGTTCTGTGCGTGAATGAAATCCACCAGACCCGCAGGATTGGCGAACTTGTCATTGTGAAACTGCACCGTCGCGCCCTTCGGGCCTGCATCGAGCCGTGCAATCCCGGCCTTCTTGCATTCCGACTTGATCCTGACCACCAACAGCAGCGTGTTGACCTCTTTCGGCAGCTTGCCGACGCGGTCGATCAGTTCTGCGGCAAAGCCCTCCAGCTCGACCTTTTCATGCAAGGACGACAGCCGCCGATACAGCCCCAGCCGTACATCAAGATCTGGCACATAAGCCTCGGGAATCAATACCGGAACGCCCAGATTGATCGTCGGAGCCCACTGGTCATCGGCCTCGCTCAGCCCCTCCAGCTCGCCCGACTTGATCTTGGCAATCGCCTCTTCCAGCATCGACTGATACAGCTCATATCCGACCTCGCGCACATGGCCCGACTGCTCTTCGCCCACAAGGTTCCCCGCGCCGCGAATATCCAGATCCTGCGACGCCAGCGTGAACCCGGCCCCCAGCGTATCAAGCGAGCCCAATACCCGCAGCCGCTTCTCCGCCGCCGGCGTCAGCTTGGTGCGCGGTTTCGTAGTCAAATACGCATAGGCCCGGGTTTTCGACCGCCCGACCCGGCCCCGGATCTGGTACAACTGCGCCAGCCCGAACATGTCCGCCCTGTGCACCACCATCGTGTTCGCCGCCGGAATATCCAGCCCCGATTCCACAATCGAGGTCGCCAGCAGCACATCATACTTGCCGTCGTAAAACGCGTTCATCCGGTCATCCAGCTCACCCGCCGCCATCTGCCCATGCGCCACCACGTAAGTGATCTCGGGCACCTGATCCTTCAGGAAAGCCTCGATTTCCGGCAGGTCGGTGATCCGCGGCACCACGAAGAACGACTGCCCGCCGCGGTAATGCTCGCGCAGCAACCCCTCGCGAATGGTGATCGCATCAAATTCGGACACATAGGTCCGGATCGACAACCGATCCACCGGCGGCGTGCCGATGATTGACAGATCCCGAACCCCGGTC
The DNA here is from genome assembly GCA_037968535.1 of Paracoccaceae bacterium. GTDB lineage: Bacteria > Pseudomonadota > Alphaproteobacteria > Rhodobacterales > Rhodobacteraceae > JAHEAO01. The sequence continues at coordinate 10,559 of JBBKVT010000219.1, read as the reverse complement.
AGCGACATCTGCAAGGTGCGCGGGATCGGTGTCGCGGTCAGCGTCAGCACATGCACGTCGGACCGCAACTGCTTCAGCCGTTCCTTGTGATTGACCCCGAAATGCTGTTCCTCATCGACAATGAGCAGCCCCAGATTGCGGAACCGTACGCCCTTCGCCAGCAACGCATGGGTGCCGATGACGATATCGACCGTGCCATCGGCCAGCCCTTCGCGGGTCCGCGCCGCATCCTTGGCCGACACGAACCGAGACAGCTGCCGCACCTTCACCGGAAACCCCCGGAACCGTTCTGCAAACCCCTTGTAGTGCTGACGTGACAGCAGCGTCGTCGGCGCCACGATCGCCACCTGAACCCCCGACAATGCCGCGACAAACGCCGCCCGCATCGCCACCTCGGTCTTGCCGAACCCGACATCGCCGCAGATCAGCCGGTCCATCGGGCGACCCGCCGCCAGATCGTCCAGCACCTCCTCGATCGCCTTCTGCTGGTCGTCGGTTTCCTGATACGGGAACCGTGCCGAAAACGCCTCCCACATGCCGTGCGGCGGCTCCAGGATCGGGGCACGCCGCAACAGCCGCTCGGCCGCAATCCGGATCAGCTTATCGGCAATCGCCCGGATCCGATCCTTCAGCCGCGCCTTCTTCGCCTGCCACGCGCCGCCGCCCAGCCGGTCCAGCAGGCCCTCTTCATGGCCGAACCGCGACAGCAACTCGATATTCTCGACCGGCAGATACAGTTTATCGCCACCGGCATATTCGATCAGGATGCATTCATGCGCCGCCCCCAAAGCCGTCACCACCTCCAGCCCCTGATAGCGCCCGACGCCGTGATCGACATGCACCACCAGATCGCCGGGGGTCAGGCTTTGCGCTTCGGTCAGGAAGTTATCCGCCCGGCGTTTCTTCGGTGCCCGCCGGATCAGACGGTCACCCAGAACGTCCTGTTCCGAGATCACCGTGACGCCCTTGCCCTCGAACCCGTGTTCCAGCGCCCAGACCGCCAGATAGACGCCGCCGACCCCATCCGGCACATCGCGGAAATCACGGATCGGCACAGCACCGACGAGCCCCTGATCCTCCATCAATCCCTGCAAGCGTTCCCGCGCACCCTCGGAGTAGCTCGCGACGACCACCTGTCCGGCCTTGCGTTTCGCTTCAACATGGCCTTCCAAGGCTCCGAAAAGGCTGACGCTTTCCAACTGACGCTCGGGCGAGAAATTGCGCCCGATCCGGCCGCCCGCATCGATCACTTTGGGGCCAGTGGGGCGCGGCAACGGATGGAACTGCAACAGCCGGTGGCCCGCAACCGCAGCCTCCCAAGCCGCGTCGTCAAGATACAACAGCCCCGGCGGTGCCGGCTTATAAACCGTGTCCATCCGCCCCTTCTGCGCCATCGCAATGCGCCGGGTCTCGTACTGATCTGCGATCCCGTCCCAGCGCGACAACCGCTGCGGGGTGATCTGGTCATCAAGGCTGATCACGGCGTCGGGAAGGTAATCGAACAGAGTCTCCAGCCGGTCGTGAAAGAACGGCAACCAATGTTCCACGCCCTGATGCTTGCGCCCCGCGCTGACCGCTTCATAAAGCGGATCGTCGGTGCCGGCAGCGCCAAACTCGATCCGGTAATTCTGTCGGAACCGGGTGATCGCGGCCTCGTCCATGATGATTTCGCTGACCGGCGCGAGATCAATAACCGACAGCTTCTCGGTGGTCCTCTGCGTCGCGGCATCAAACCGCCGCGCCCCGTCCAGAACGTCACCGAACAGGTCAAGCCGCACCGGCCCCACCTGCCCCGGCGGATAGATGTCGATGATCCCGCCGCGCACCGCGAAATCGCCCGGCTCCATTACCGTGGGTGCCTGCGTGAACCCCATCCGCACCAAAAATGCCCGCAACGCCGCCTCGTCGATACGGTGCCCGACCGTCGCAGTGAACGCCGCCTCGCGCAGCACCTCGCGGGCCGGAATCCGCTGCGTCGCCGCCGACAACGTGGTCAGCAGGACATATTGCGACGGCATCCCGTGCACCAAACCGGCCAAGGTCGCCATCCGCGCCGCCGACACATCTGCATGCGGGCTGACCCGATCATAGGGCAGACAGTCCCATGCCGGAAAGCTGATCACCGGCACATGCGGCGCGAAAAACTCCAGCGCCGCCTGCATTGCCGCCATCCGCTTGTCATCGCGCGCGACATGCAGCACCGGAACGCCGGATTTCTCCAGTTCCGCAAGGATCAGCCTTGCATCATAGCCCTCGGGCGCTCCGCTGACGGTGATATGTTGCGACTTGGACATGACGCGTTCAGGTAAACGCAGGCTGGCCGGTGTCAACCACCAAGCGGCCCCATGGCCAGATTTTGGTACATCCCCCACATCGCGGTGACAAAGACCGACGCCATTCCGATCACTTGCGTGACAACGCGGTGCCGGTGCAGCCGCCGGTGCAGCGCCTCGCCCCGGTCCTTGGCCGTCTGTATCCGGTGGGCGGTCCGCAAACTCAGCGCCGCCACGATCGACAGCGGCAGCGCCAGCAACAGCAGCGCCTGCGCAAACTCGACCTCATACCAGAATCCGAGGATCGCCAGCGCGGTCAAAAGGGCGCAGCCCAATGCCAGCATCCACAACCCCGAGACCTGGCCGATATGCAGGATCCGGTTGGTGTTGATCCGCACCATGTCATCAAGATCGACCTCGGCGTCGCCGCCATGACGCCGCGCCCGCAGCACCATGTCATAGGGCACACCCAGCACCCAGTGGCTTGTCGTCGACCAGATCACCGCCAGCCCGATCCAGTACCACAGATTCGAGAACGACCGCATGTCGATGACTTCGAAAACAATCTCGTACCAGTCCAATTGCGGCATCCTCAAGCATATGTCGGCGCGACCCTAAGCCGGGCCTGCGCCGATTCCCACCCTTGAGATGGGGTCAAATCCATGCCAAGCGGTTAATCTGTGACCCAAGGATGACTGTGATGCCACAATCGGTAGCCCCGTTCCCCGCCGCCCGGTTCCGCCGCCTGCGCCAAAGCCCTGCCCTGCGCGGGTTGCAACGCGAAACCACGCTGTCCACCGACGACCTGATCTGGCCGGTTTTCGTGCAGGACGGTAACGCTACGGAAACCCCGATTGCCTCGATGCCGGGCGTCTCTCGGCTGACCATCGACCGTCTCCTGCACAAGGCCACCGAGGCCTATGCCGACGGGATCAACGCGATCTGCCTGTTCCCGTATATCGACCCAAGCCTGAAGACCGAGGATTGCGCCGACGCCTGGAACCCCGACAACCTGTCGAACCGCGCGATCCGCGCGCTCAAGGCCGAACTGCCGGACCTTGCGATCATGACCGACGTGGCGCTCGATCCCTACAACATCAACGGCCATGACGGTTTCGTCGTGGACGGAGCGATCCTGAACGACGAATCCGTCGCCGCTCTGGTGAAAATGGCGCTGGCGCAGGCCGACGCCGGCGCCGACATCATCGCTCCGTCCGATATGATGGACGGCCGCATCGGCGCGATCCGGACCGCACTGGAACAGGCAGGCCACACCAACACCTGCATCATGTCCTACGCCGCCAAATACGCCTCGGCCTTCTACGGCCCGTTCCGCGATGCGGTCGGCGCGTCCGGCGTGCTGACGGGCAACAAGAACACCTACCAGATGGACCCCGCCAATTCCGACGAGGCGCTGCGGCTGGTCGAACGCGACCTTGCCGAAGGCGCCGACATGGTGATGATCAAACCCGGCATGCCCTATCTCGACATTTGCCGCCGCGTCAAAGACCACTTCGGCGCACCGACCTTCGCCTACCAGGTCTCGGGCGAATACGCGATGCTGAAGGGTGCCTCCGACAACGGCTGGCTGACCCATGATAAAGTAGTGATGGAAATCCTTTTGGCTTTTAAAAGAGCGGGTTGCGACGGGATCCTCACCTATTTTGCACCCGCCGCCGCAAAGCTGTTGAACGCGCGCAACTAAGGCTTTGGCCATTCCGCGCCGGATCGCCGTGCAATCCACCATCACTGGTGACAGCCCCGGAATAATTCCCTATACTTTGTGCAGATCGGCCGTATAAGGCCGACAATCCAGAGGCATATCGGCAAGCAAGGTCACACCCCCATGAAAACTATCTCACGTCGTCTTCTGATCGCGGGCGTCGCCTGCGGTGCGCTCCTCACCACCGCCTGCAACAACGGTATTGGCGGTTCCGGCGGCCCCGAAATCGACGCGCGGGCCGACGAGTCGCTGAACTATCTCTTCTCCAACTACCCCGGCACCCAGCAACTGCGCGACAAATCCGTCGGCATGCTGGTGATGCCACTGGTGACCGAGGCGGGCTTCGGCTTTGGCGCCGCCTACGGACGTGGTGCGTTGCGCGTCGGCGGCGTTACCGTCGACTATTATTCCGCCACCGAGGCCAGTTTCGGCCTGCAAATCGGCGCGCAACAATACGCTCACGTGCTCTTCTTCATGACCGAGGACGCGCTGTCGAACTTCCGCCGCTCCTACGGCTGGCAGGCCGGCGCCGACCTGCAATATGCGGTCTCGAACAACGCCGAGAACCTGTCGACCGACACCACGACGCTGACCGATCCGGTGATCGCCGTGGTCTTCGGCCAGGCCGGGTTGATCGCTGGTGCCACGATCGAGGGCACCAAGTACAACCGCATCATTCCCTGAACCGGTTTTCGGGCAAATCGCGCGCTCGCGCGGTGCCCTTAAACGCGGCGTCACAAAGGTTTCTCTGGCCTTTTCTGCGGCTGCAGTATAGGGGGCGGCAAACCCCTTAAAAGGCACGGACATGGAACTGCGCAATATTGCGATCATCGCTCACGTTGACCACGGCAAAACCACTTTGGTCGACGAACTTCTGAAACAATCCGGCGCATTCCGCGAAAACCAGGCGGTGGCGGAACGGGCGATGGACAGCAACGATCTGGAACGCGAACGCGGCATCACCATCCTTGCCAAGGCCACCTCGGTGGAATGGAAGGGTGGCCGCATCAACATCGTCGACACCCCCGGCCACGCCGATTTCGGTGGCGAGGTTGAACGCATTCTGTCGATGGTTGACGGCGTTGTCCTCTTGGTCGATGCCGCCGAAGGCCCGATGCCGCAGACCAAATTCGTGACCTCCAAGGCGCTCGCCCTCGGCCTGCGCCCGATCGTGGTGCTCAACAAGGTCGACAAGCCCGACGCCGAAGCCGACCGCGCGCTCAACGAGGTGTTCGACCTCTTTGCCAACCTCGGCGCCGATGACGACCAGCTTGATTTCCCGCATCTTTACGCCTCGGGACGCGCCGGCTGGGCCGATACCGAGCTTGACGGTCCGCGCAAGGATCTGTCTGCGCTCTTCGACCTCGTCGTCAAACACGTCCCCGCGCCGGCACAGATCTCGCGTCAGGATGAGCCGTTCCAGATGCTCGCCACCACCCTCGGCGCCGACCCGTTCATCGGTCGGATCCTGACCGGCCGGGTCGAGGCGGGCCGCCTGAAAACCGGCGAAACCATCAAGGCGCTGTCACGCGACGGCGAAAAGCTGGAACAGTTCCGCGTCACCCGGATCATGGCGTTCCGCGGCCTTGCCCAGCAATCGATCGACGAGGCGATGGCCGGTGACATCGTCACCATCGCAGGCATGTCCAAGGCCAACGTCGCCGACACACTCTGCGCGATCTCAGTCGACACCGCCCTGCCCGCGCAACCGATTGATCCGCCAACGATTTCCGTGACCTTCGGGATCAATGACAGCCCGCTTGCGGGCCGCGATGGGTCCAAAGTGCAGTCTCGCGTCATCCGCGCGCGTCTGATGAAGGAAGCCGAATCCAACGTCGCCATCCACGTCACCGACACCCCCAGCGGCGAAGCCTTCGAGGTCCACGGTCGCGGCGAATTGCAGATGGGCGTACTGATCGAAAACATGCGCCGCGAAGGCTTCGAGCTTTCAATCTCGCGCCCGCAAGTGATCTTCCGCGAAATCGACGGCCAACGGATGGAGCCGATCGAGGAAGTCACCATCGACGTCGATGACGAATATTCCGGCGCGGTGATCGAGAAACTTACCGGCCCCCGCCGCGGCGAACTGACCGAGATGAAACCAGCCGGCGTCGGCAAGACCCGGATCATCGCGCATGTCCCATCACGCGGGTTGATCGGCTATCACGGTGAATTCCTGACCGACACCCGCGGCAACGGCGTGCTGAACCGCGTGTTCCACACCTGGGCGCCGCACAAGGGCGACATCCCCGGCCGCCGTCAGGGCGTTCTTATCTCGATGGAGGCTGGCACCTCGGTCGCCTACGCACTCTGGAACCTCGAAGATCGCGGCAAGATGTTCATCGGCGCGCAGGAACCGGTCTATCAGGGCATGATCATCGGCGAGCATTCCCGCGACAACGATCTGGAAGTGAACCCGCTCAAGGGCAAGAAGCTGACCAACGTCCGCGCCTCCGGAACGGACGAGGCCGTGCGCCTCACAACCCCGGTGCGGATGTCACTGGAAGAATCCATCGCCTATATCGACACGGATGAACTGGTCGAGGTAACGCCGAAATCGATCCGGATGCGCAAACGCTTCCTCGACCCGCACGAGCGCAAACGCGCCTCGCGCGCCGCAAGCTAGGCGTCCCGCAAGGTACAGAAACGCCGCCCCAACCGGGCGGCGTTTTCAATTCTGCCGGAATGTAAATTCGCGTGTGTACTGGCACGTACAAAATGTAAACTCGCGGATGTAACGAATGTCTATTCCGTGGTTTCCACCACCAGCAGATCCCGCTCGCTTGCCCCCTTCGCAAATTGCAAAGCCGCCTGATATTGCGCCGAGTTGTAACACCCCACCGCAGCCTCGACAGACGGGAATTGCGCCACCACATTGCGCGGCCGATCATTGCCCTCAAGCTGCACGTACCGCCCGCCACGGGCGATGAATTTGCCGCCGTGATCCGCAATAGCTGCACCGGCTAATTTCGCGTATTTGTTATAAGATTCCTCATCGATGACCTTCACATGTGCAATCCAGAGCGCGCCCATTTCTATCCTTCCAAAACTTTCTCGGCCGCCGCAATCGCAGCCTTCGCATTCGCCACGTCAACACCGCCACCCTGCGCCATGTCAGGCCGACCACCGCCACCCTTGCCGCCAAGCTCTGCCACCGCAGCCCGCAGCAAGTCCACGGCGGAAACCCTTGATATCAAATCATTTGTTACGCCTGCCGCCACCGCAGCCCGGCCGCCGGTATCCGCAATCAGCAGCACAGCACCAGACCCGAGCCGCGACTTGTGATCGTCGATCAGGCTGGGCAAATCCTTTCCCGAAACCCCCGAAACCACCTGAGCAATGAAGTCTATCCCATTGATTTTCTTGGCATCCACAGCGAGAGACCCATTTGCGCCCCCGCCCATCGCAAGCTCTCGCCTGAGTTGCGCCAGTTCATTCTGCAGCGCCTTTCGCTCTTCCATCAACGCCCGCACTCGGTCAGGCACCTCCGAAGATTGCGTCTTCAATACCGCAGCTACGTCTGCCAACTGCTGGGCTTCGTTCGATAAATAACGCAACGCCTCCTCGCCGGTCAGCGCCTCGATCCGTCGCACCCCGGCCGACGACGCGCTGTCGCCCAGCACCACGCACAACCCAATGTCACCGGTCTGCGACACATGCGTCCCACCACAAAGCTCGATCGACCAGGTCTTGCGGCTCTGACCCTTGCCAGTATCGGCATAACCCATTGAAACAACGCGAACTTCCTCGCCATATTTCTCGCCAAACAGCGCCTGCGCGCCGATCCCACGCGCGTCATCGGGCGTCATGATCCGGGTCTCAACCGGTGAATTCTGCCGGACAAAACTGTTCACCGCCGTCTCAACCTGCGCCAGTTCTTCCTGCGTCAGCGCCTTGGAATTCGAGAAATCGAACCGCAACCGATCCTGTGCATTCAGCGATCCGCGCTGCGCCACATGGCTTCCCAAAACGTCTCGCAGAGCTTCGTGCAGCAGGTGTGTCGCCGAGTGGTTCGCCCGTATGGCCGTCCTTCTGGCATGATCGACCTGCAATTCCGCGCCTTCGCCGGTTGTCAGCTTGCCTTCCGTTACCTCAGCAAAGTGTATGAAAACACCCGCAACTTTTCGCGTATCCGTGATCCGTGCCGTGCCGCTTTCCGTCACAAGCGTGCCAGTGTCACCGATCTGGCCGCCGGCCTCTGCGTAGAACGGGGTCTGGTTCACGGCCAGTTGCACCAGCGCGCCCTTAGGGGCCACATCGACACGATGGCCGTCCTGCACAAGCGCCACGATCTGGCCCTCGGCCTTTTCGGTGTCGTAACCGAGGAATTCCGTGACCCCCTTTGTTTCGGCGACGTCAAACCAGACCGAAGCATCCGCCGTTTCGCCGGACCCCGACCACGCAGCACGGGCCTTGGCTTTCTGTTCGGCCATCGCCGCTTCGAATCCGGCCGTGTCGACCGACCGGCCCTGTTCACGCAACGCGTCCTGCGTCAGATCCAGCGGAAAACCGTAAGTATCGTATAGCTTGAACGCGGTTTCCCCGGGCAGGCCAGACCCGTCCGGAAGCAGCGAAAGTTCGTCATCAAGCAGCCGCAAACCACGCTCAAGTGTCTGTTTAAACCGGGTTTCTTCCAGTCTCAACGTTTCCTCGATCATCGTCTGGCCGCGCCGCAATTCAGGATAAACCTGCCCCATCTGCGCCACCAGCGCCGGCACCAACCGGTGCATGACCGGGTCTTTCGCGCCCAGCAAATGCGCGTGCCGCATCGCCCGCCGCATGATCCGCCGCAGGACGTAACCGCGCCCCTCGTTCGATGGCATGACCCCATCGGCGATCAGGAAGGAGGTCGAGCGCAAGTGATCCGCGATGACGCGGTGATGCACGTTGCCCGCCCCGTCGGGATCGGACGATGTGACATGCGCCGATGCCTCGATAAGGGCACGCATCGTGTCGGTGTCGTAATTGTCGTGCTTGCCTTGCAAAAGCGCACCGATCCGCTCCAACCCCATGCCGGTGTCGATCGACTGCATGTCCAGCGGCCGCATCGTTCCATCCTCGAACTGCTCGTTCTGCATGAAAACGAGGTTCCAGATCTCGATGAACCGATCGCCGTCCTGATCCGCGCTGCCCGGAGGACCGCCCCAGATCTGATCGCCATGATCGTAGAAAATCTCGGTCGACGGGCCGCAGGGCCCAGTCGGGCCCATCATCCAGAAGTTGTCATTCGTCGGGATGCGGATGATCCGGTCTTCCGACAGGCCCGCAACTTTCTTCCAGATCGCGGCAGCCTCGTCATCGGTGTGATAGACCGTTACCAGCAGCTTGTTCTCATCAATGCCGTACTCCTTGGTCAGCAGTTCCCAGGCATATGCAATTGCGGCTTCCTTGAAATAGTCGCCGAACGAGAAATTGCCGAGCATCTCGAAGAAGGTGTGATGGCGCGCAGTGTAGCCAACATTGTCCAGATCGTTGTGCTTGCCGCCCGCGCGCACGCATTTCTGTGCGCTGGTCGCCCGGGAATAGTCGCGATGCTCGACACCGGTGAACAGGTTCTTGAACTGAACCATACCAGAGTTCGTGAACATTAGCGTCGGGTCGTTGCGCGGAACAAGCGGCGAGCTCTCAACGACACGGTGATCATGCCGCTCGAAATAATTCAGGAAGGTGGACCGGATCTCGTTCAGGCTGGGCATGGTTGCTGCGCGCTCTCGACTGGCATTGGTTGCATCGATCCCGTTTATCCCCAAGCCCGAAGCCTGTCCACCGCAACTGAAATACCGAACATGGTAACCAGCGCAGGAGAGCAAATCGACGTCTGCTTCCAGCCTTATTGACACGGTTCAGGGCAAGTGCCGGTTCGCCGGATTTGTCGACCACGCTCAAAACTCCAGCACGTCTTCAGCAACAGTTGGACGAGGAATTCCGAACCGCAAAGGCGAGCCGCGCCGGTCAGGAACGTGCATCTTTCCCGCTGTCTTGCCCGAAATGCCCTGCCCCAGTAGTGTTTCGAGATTACACATACGCAATAAAAACAAATACATAGGACTCACGTTATGATGAATAAGACCGTAGCCAGTGCAATTCTGGGAATGACCCTTTGCGTGTCGCCGGTGTCGGGCGCGTTCGCAGGGACAAAAAGCAACGATGGTCATTCACGAGAATTGATCGTCTTCAATGTCGGAGATGTACAAATAATAGTGTTTCACGGCGCATCGGTGAAAACAAATTCATGGGGTCCCGATCTTATGCCGGGAATTGGTCAGATCCGGCCTGGAAAAGCCAGGAAGTTTGACCTTGATGACGAAGATGGGTCGTGCTCTTACAATTTACAGGCCCTATTTGCCGATGGAAATGCACAGGAAATGCGCGGTGGTGATATTTGCGAGGCGATCGCCGCGGGCAGTGGGTCGGTGGTTTCCGGCCACGAATGATGCCTTGATCTGCCTTATTCCCACTCAATCGTATCCCGCCAAGCAAACTAGTGACCCGGTGCAGCCATTTGAAGAAATATGCGCGGATTAAATTGCATCAAAATTTTCGCCGGACGTGGACTTGAGGGC
>JBBKVT010000218.1:0-2654 GCA_037968535.1 Paracoccaceae bacterium | reverse complement strand
TCCACGACGACCTCGGCGGCCAGCGCGTTGAACCAGTCCGACGGCGTGAAGGCGAACGCGTTGCCGTCGATGTCAGAGGCGAAGACGATGCCGTCATAACCGATCCGAACCTCAATGATGTCGGTCACGCCATTTTCGGCACAGGCGGCGATTTCCTTTTCGCGAATCGGACGGCTGGCATTGGCGATATCGATCGTGTTCTCGCCCAAGCCTTCGCAAAAGCGCTTGAGGCCGGCCGAGGACCCGCCGGATTCGACGACCGGCGTCGGGAAATCGAAGTTCTCGCCAAAGGCTTCTGCAACGATCGAGGCATAGGGCAGCACGGTCGAAGATCCGGCGATTTGCACCTGATCGCGAGCGGTCGCGGCGGTGGCGGAAACGGCAACGATCGCCAAGGTCGAGGCAGTCAGTTTCGCGAATTTCATGGTTGTAGCTCCTGAGTAGGTTTCCCGGGGGCCAGTGAGCCCCCTCAGTGGCTGCGGCGTAGTGAGTCTGCGCTATGGTTTTGTGACGGTTCTGTAACAGTATTATGACAAGCCGGACAATCGCTGGGTGACGTCGAAGAAACCGTCAGGATTTTGGCAGGATGACCGAGAATGTGCTGCCCTTGCCCGGCGCGCTCTCGATCCGCAGCCGACCGCGGTGGCGGTTCACGATATGCTTGACGATCGCCAGCCCCAGCCCGGTGCCACCCATCTCGCGCGAGCGGTGGCTGTCGACGCGGTAGAACCGCTCTGTCAGGCGCGGGATGTGAAGCGGATCAATGCCTTCGCCTTCGTCCTGCACGTCGATCCGAATCGCCGGCGCGTGCAGCGTCGGTTCGTTGTCGAGGTCCGAAATCCGGACCAGGACGGTGCCGGGCTTGCGGCCATATTTGGCGGCGTTTTCGAGCAAGTTGGAAAACACCTGCGCCAACTGGTCGGCATCCCCCGGGATCTGAGTGAGATTACCGGTTACGGCGATTTTAACAGTAACATCAGAGTTTTCCGGGGCGACATTCAGGCGGGTCACAGCATCTTGCAACACCGAAAGCAGATCGACGTGATTGGTCGGGCGAAGCCGCTCTGTGCTTTCGACGCGACTGAGCGACATCAGGTCCTGAACCAGCCGGTTCATCCGCTGAGCTTCCTGCCGCATGATTGCCAGAAAGCGGTCACGGGCCTGCGGGTCATCGCGCGCCGCGCCGCGAATCGTATCTATAAACCCCAGAAGTGCCGTTAGCGGCGTCCGCAACTCGTGGCTGACATTGGCCACGAAGTCCCTGCGCATGTTCCCTGCATCCTGCAGCTGGGTCTGATCCTGGAAACTGACCAGAACCGAGATGCCCGATTCGGTGCTGACCGGCGCTGCATGTGCGTGGTAGGTCGTTTCCCGCGACGCTTCGGTGCCCAGATAGGTGGCGTCGTGTGCCGCACCGTCGTGAAGCGCCGCCTCGATCGCGTCTAGCAGGCCGGGCTGGCGCAGCACGGCGATGTAGTGACGGCCCGCAAGATCCTTCGCGAAAATCGCGACCGCCAGGTCATTGGCAAAGATGATCCGCTCGTCTGCGCCCACCAGGATCAGCGGCATCGGCACGGCCCCCAGCAGTCCCGCCATATGATTGGTGTCCATGCGGCTGTCCCTCTCTGCCCGCGATCAAGGTCTTGGAACAGCTTGTTATTGTAAATCACGGTCGGACCGTGAAAATTTTATTTACTGCAACCTCTGGATGAACGTTGCAATCGGCGATGCAATTTGGCAATTTGCCGGAAAGGACCGACGATCTGGTCCTGCAGTGTCGAGGGATGAGGCGACATGGCGCGAATAGATGACGCGACCGAGTATGTTCTCGGCTTGGGGACAAGTTCTGCCGAGGATGATACGCGGCTGAAACCGATGATTCTGGCGGTCGGAGACGTTCGACAGTGGCTCGGTGCTGGTCGAACCCTGCCGGCCGATTCGCAGATCGCCTTTGCCGAGTTTCACGAAATCACGGAAGAGTTGATGGGCGCATTGTCGCCAGACATTGTGATGTCGCCTGTGCTGACGCGCGCCTTTGATTGCCTCGATCTTGCGCAGGCGCTGGAAGCCACGGGTTTTCGCGGGCGGTTCCGTGTCGTTGCCCCCGATCTGCCGAACCCGAATGTCATTCAGGCCGAAATCAGGGCGCTTTGTCCGGCGCTGGACGTGGGGTTCATCTACTGCGGGCCGTCCGAAATCCGTCACCTGCATTAACCTGAAGCGGCAATCGCTGCCGAAAGTTCCGCGATCAGCAGGTCCGCGTCTTCGACCCCGACCGACACCCGAAAGAAGCCTTCGGTGATCCCCAAAGCTGCGCGGGCGTCTTCCGTCAGCGCGCGGTGTGATGAACTGGCCGGGTGCGACAGCGTGGTGCCGATGTCGCCGAGGGTTGGCGCGAAGGCGATGTCGGGTGCGGCCTCGACCAGCCGATTGGCGGCATCGCGCCCGCCCCTGATCTGAAAACTGACCATGTGCCCGCCGCGCCTGCCAAGCAGCGCCACCGCCCGGTTGTGATCGGGATGATCTGGTCGAGTCGGGTAAAGCACCCTCTCGACGTTCGCCAACCCTGCCAGCGCATCGGCAAGTCTGGCGGCGTTCTCTTCGGCGCGGTCATAGCGCAACTCGAACGAATGCAAGCCACGCTCTGCCAGCCA
>JBBKVT010000217.1:0-5369 GCA_037968535.1 Paracoccaceae bacterium | reverse complement strand
ATCGCTCCACCTTGCCGTTCAATTGCGGTGTGCCGCGTTTGATGTAGGCATGCCTGATGCCCTTGTCCTCGACATGCCAGTGGAACTTAGCTTGGAATTCATGGCGGTTGTCGGTTCGTATCTCGCGAATGCGGAACGGGAACTTTTCGATAATGTGGTCAATGAAGTCGATCGCATTAGACTGAGTGTGCTTGTCGTAGATCGTGAGGGCGCGAACGCGCGTTGCGTCATCAATGGCGGTGTATTGAAAGCGGCGCACGGGCCGGCCGCTTTTCCCTTTGAACGTCAGGAACTTAACGTCAACCTGGATATGGTGGCCCGGAACCTGCTTATTGTAGCGTTTCGTGTGCACTTTGCGCATCCGCGTGCCTCTGGGGAGCCGGTTGAGGCCATTGCGCCTTAGAATCCGGTAGACCCCGGCATCCGAGATTTTAATGTCGTGGTAGCGCGCAAGATACCAGAAGATCCTGATTGGCCCGAGGTGGTATTTGCGGCGCAGATAAAGAACCTTCTCAACGATCTCAGGCGGTGTTTGATTTGCCGGGTTCTTGGGGATCGACTTGGCATTGATGAGCCCAGCTTCGCCGTGTTCTCGCTACGCCTTGCGCCAGCGATAGAAGCTGGACTTGCCCACCCCGAAATACCGGCACGCCTTGCGGGCGTCGCCGACCTTCTCGGCATATTGGAGGACTCTTAGTTTGCGTAAGATCTCGCGCTCGTCGTTCGTCATTGAATCTACCTCCGCCCCAAAACTGGGAATTTAAAGGAGGTGTCCCGCGAGTCCGCACATATCTACATGTTCTCAGGGGCATTTTCCGTTAGCGCGTTGACCTTCGACTTCACGAACGACGTTTTTTATGATGGCGATGTAGATTGCCCTGCCAGTCGTTTTGATGATGACTGCTATATTGATAAAAGGGTCCTCTATACGCGCGACATCTGGGAATTCGACCGTGTTGATCCTGGATTAACATTGGATGACGAAGCTCAAGACGCAAGTCATGTCTTCCGAGAAGACCGTCGGAGATTTTCCGTCAAGAGCATCAAGATCAAAGGCGTTCTCAACGCCATACATAAATCTGGACCGGGGCCTGCGCCCGCGTTGCTTCCAGAAGATATAAACCAGTCCAACGACGAATACGAACCCGATAGCGCCTATTAACCCGATAGCGTCTATTACAGGTGGCTAAGAGAAGGCACGTTCGAGGGCCTTATCTATGGGTTCTATGGAGTGCGCGATGGGGTTGTTGTTAGTGCTTTTGAGTTGTCGTCCATTCCTTTGGTTAAGGTCAGATTTGGCACCGGCTTCAACAACATTGACGAACTGATTGTGGATCTTCTCTTCCGTGATGAATATGACGTTGAATGCAACCTCGGTAACTGTGAAGAAGGCGGAGACCAGCGAGTTTATGGTCGACCCAATACCGTCTGGTGTTTAACGCCGCCAGGCACCGACACATGCGCTTTCGTCGATGTCGCAAGCATGAATGTAAGGCTTCAGCAGCCCTGCCCCGTTCCCCTTCCAGCGACCCTGCCGATGTTGGCCGCTGGTCTGGCCGGCCTCGGATACTTGCGGTGCGTGAAGAAAGCAGCCTGACCAACTGCACTGAGATTGATGGGGCGTTCCGATTGGCAACCCCTTTTTCTGGGGCTTCGCAGAGGAAATTCTTCCCCATTTGAAGTTGAAGAAAAATCGAACGTTGCTACGCACTGATTGGGCGACCGTATGTGATGTTTGGGCGTCTGGCTGGCTGATTGACCTTTGGCAGCCCAAACAGCCACTTATCATTGAGCTGATGAACGGCGGCAACTTGCCCATATTGACCAAATTGGTGTCATCTGGCCCAATCCATGGGAACCAAATTCTGACCGGCATTGAATGTCTAAAACTACAATTCGGACCGGCAGAATCTCAATGCACCGAGAGCAATGAATGCACCAAAAAGGAGGTGAAAGCCAGCCGGTGCTGGGACCGGCGCAATCAAGGCTATGATACGCTTATATCCCAAGTCGCTTTCACCCGAAATTCCAGCGCCATCCCAACCCAATTCGAGTCGACGACCAAAACTTTGAACCGCAACTGTTGGATGCGTAAGCGGAACGCCACTTCCTTCGTTCGAGAAAAAGGAAGCTAGGAAGTCACTGCCTATAATGCCGTTAGTCCGTTCTCCTGGCGTTACCGTGCCGGAGAATATGACCCCGGTCGGAAAGTCGAGAGCCCAGCCATCGTCGAAGCCTCCGCGAAGGATAATGTCGATCCGCGCATTAGGTGCGACAGAAATGCTCGCGTTAACAACCGACCCGCCATTGGGCCACGGGTCGTCGAGGACCAATTGTGGGGTGGAAAGGTGGCGGGGGGTGTAGTTGGTGAAATCAGCGGGCGAGCCGCCGCTAACTGTAAATGTCGCCGCCGTCCCAGAGCCACATAAAACCAACGAAAGCGAAAGAAGCAAAAAATAGCGAAGCATTGCAATTGCACCTCCAGAACTCGACTGGGTTCGGCAAGCATACACTAATCTTCTACGAGTTTGGAGTTCAGAGTTAGAACTTCCGTCTTTCTTGTCCGTTACTGCCCGGCTGAAGGGGAAACGCATCTGCGTCGAGAATCTATCGCTTGCGCGTTCCTTTGTGGTATGATCGGAAATGGCCTTCGTCCACCCTGGGGGTTGAGTCTGTCGAGGCAACCACCTAAAGGGGGGCTCTTGTTATGCAAAGCATTCTAATCGCGACTGTGTTAGCACTTTGGACGGTCCCTATCGGGTCGAATGCCGCGACGATGACTTTTAATCGCGGTGTCGATGCGTATCTCGATACTAGAGCGGTTTGCATGAATTGGGAATCTTGGGGGATTCCTACGCGGGCTGATCTGTGATTCACCATGATTGGAGGTGGATCACATGGGCAAACCGTATTCTTCCGATCTCAGAGAGCGGGTTCTTAAGCATATCGAGGCAGGACACACGCGACGTGACGCAGCCGCGCGCTTCGGGGTCAGTGCCAGCTTCGCGATCAAGCTGGATCAAAGGGTCCGGGCAACCTGTTCCGCGGCACCGGCCCCGCAGGGCAGGCCGCCGGGATCGGGGCCGCTGGCGGCCTTCCGCGACTATCTGGTGGGGCTGGTGGAGGCGCGACCCGACATCACCCTGCGCGAACTGGCCGAGGTTCTGGAACTGGACCATGGGCATCGCACGCATCAATCCTCGATCTCCCGTCTACTGAAGGCCGCCGGGTTCTCATATAAAAAAATCGCTGATGGCCAGCGAATGTGGGCGCGATGACGTCAAGCGAAAGCGGCGCGAATGGACCAGCCTCCGCCAGCCCCGGATGCAGCAGGAGCCGCAAAGGCTGGTGTTCATCGACGAGACCGGCACGACCACCAAGATGGCCCGGCTGCGCGGCCGCTCGAAGCGCGGCGAGAGGCTGCACGCCACCGCCCCCTTCGGTCACTGGCGCACCCAGACCTTCATCGCGGCCCTGCGCCATGACGGCTTGACCGCGCCCTGGGTGATCAACGGGCCGATGAATCGCGAGATGTTCGACCTCTATGTCGAAACCCAGCTCGCACCGACATTGGAACCGGGCGACGTCGTGATCCTGGACAACCTCGCCGCCCACAAGAGCGAAAAGGCCAAGGCGGTGCTGCGCAAGAAGGGCGCATGGTTTCTGTTCCTGCCGCCTTACAGTCCCGATCTGAACCCGATCGAGATGGCGTTCTCCAAGCTCAAAGCCCACCTGCGAAGGATCGGCGCCAGAACCATCGATGCGTTATGGAAGGCAGTCGGGGAAATCTGCGACCTATACGACCCAGACGAATGCTGGAACTACTTCAAGGCTGCGGGATATGGGTTCGATTAAATGCAAGATGCTCTAGTCTGATGGAGCAGGCCGACATCTGCGAAGCGCAGCGTCACGCCAAGGCTTGCATTGCGTCGAATTATCAGGATTGCGATTGAGTTTGAGTGGCGGTAACATAATACCGCGCCCAATTCCTCTGGGTTAATTATGCCAATTGCTGAAATTGCAGCATGTTAACCCGTCTGTGGGTCCCTGATACAGATAACTAGAGGCAGCGCGGTAGTGCCAGCACCTGATCCACATGCGCTTTACTTGACAGAGCCTGCTCCCAACCTGATCGGCATCACATTCGAGAACTACCTGTGGACGGGCAAGTCAGGAAACCGCAAGGCTCGGGCCATCGCCATTTTGAAACGAGCGATGCGTTATGACTGGTAGTGTCGCGACTGCGACGACCCCATCCCGATACAGAGATGGGCTGATGCGCGCTATTGCTGCGAGGGCTACCGAAAGCAGGCGGCACGTTCGAGGCGGCGCGAACGCAGGAAGCAACCCAAACGAGATCACAGCGCGCGCTGTGATCGCCGCGAGGATGACCACGCCTATCAGAACGAAGTCGCCGACCCTGACCTCTTCCAGCAGCCGGGGGATCAGCAATGCGGCCAGAATGAAGATCAGCGCACCCGCCCAATGGGCGAGAAGGTCCCAGACCTCGCGCAGATTGACCCAGGCCTGCGGTGGCAGGCGACCGGGCCCGGTTAGGTTCAAGGTCAATCCTGCCGCAACAACGGCGATCACGCCCGACGCGCCGATGCTTTGTTCCGCGCCGATATAGGCGAGGTAGGGCAGCGCAACGGAGACCGAGATCTGCGCCCTTTCATGGCTGCTAAACAGCGCCATTATCCAGATGGCGATGCGCGCCGTCAGCCAGCCGGTTAGTGCGCCTCCCGCGATCAAAACCGGAAACCGAGCCAGCGCATCACCGAGTTCAGGGTCCGGGACCCCCAGCATCACGAAGCCCATGAACAAGCCGAACAGTGCAATTGCGGCGGCATCGTTCAACAGGCTCTCGCCTTCGATGATCCGGGCAAGCCAACGCGGTGCCGAGATCGACCGGAAGATCGAGATCACCGCCGAAGGGTCGGTTGTCGACACGATCGCTCCGATCAGCAGACATGCTGCCAGCGGCAGGGCGCTAGCCCAAGCCAGAGCGTAGCCAACGCTGAGCGTTGCCACGACCACCGCGACGACCGCCAGAACCATGATCGGAACCCAATCGTCGAGCATCCGACGCAGATTCATTCCCAGCGTCGCTTGGAATAGGAGCGCCGGCAGGAAGACATAGAGAAAGACGTTTGATCGGATCGGAAGTCTGAGGATCGCCTCGGCGGCCGGGTTGAGCGCATCGGTCAGTTCCGTGCGTAGAAAGAAGATCGCGCCTGACCCGATAAGAATGCCGAGAATGGCGAGGATCACGCTGTAGGGCAGGCGCAAACGCGCGGCGAGCGGCTCTGCCGCGCCGATAACAAGGAAAAGCGATGCGATGACCGCGGTGACCAGAACGATATCCATGA
>JBBKVT010000216.1:0-5751 GCA_037968535.1 Paracoccaceae bacterium | reverse complement strand
AGGTCGTCGACTTTCGTGACCCGCTCTCCGTCTTGGCATGGGCTTATATGGCCGCCGGATTGGGGCAACAGTTGGGCGGGGTTCGTACAATTTTGGAGCGGGTTAACAAATTTGCAATTACGCTACTAAGATACGGAAAAACAAAGAAACAAAAATTTCTGAGCGTTTCATTCCGGCTGTGTAGGTCTCGCCATTGATCGAAGCATCTGCTGCAAAATCAGCTCTCTGTCCGGATTTTCGTTGAATTGGAAACAACTATAACTGGCCCCGCCGCAGTTTTTTTGCGTAGGATTGGATCAAATGATTGTTGAGGCAGAGTAGAACCGCATGAAGCGGCACTTTATCAAATTGACGAGTGCAGCTGGACTGTGTCTGGCGACCGGCGCGTGGGCTGACAGCGCGGCGTCCTTTGTCGATTTTACCTTCAAGCGTGTGAAGATTCCAACCGCGACCGCCACAAAACGCATTACGGTTCAGATAGATCCGGACGCGGAACCGTACCGGTTCGCGATGCCAGCGCGCCCGAACCAACCAATGCCCGGACCCGTTTCGCCTTACTCGGGCGATTTCGACTGGTACTGGGATGCAGTTTCGCCGCAACTGGCGGATGCGATGCCAACACGGCTTGAGGATGCGATCAACAAGTTGGCAGGCGGTCCGGAAGGAAAAGGCGTACCGACACCCCGCTTGCAGGATATGCAGCGGATCGCGGACCAGCATGGCCGCGAAATCCTCAAGGCAACGATCGGCACCCATGTGTCACCAGCATTGGTTCTGGCCGTCATCGGAATCGAATCGGGTGGCCGAATAGCAGTTGTCAGTAGTGCGGGCGCAACGGGTCTGATGCAGTTGATGCCGGCAACGGCCGAGCGGTTCGGTGTTGCCGATACCAGGATCGCCGCTGACAATATTCGTGGCGGTGTGGCCTATCTGGATTGGCTGATGAAGGAATTTGGTGGCGATCCGGTCATGGTGCTCGCAAGCTATAATGCCGGTGAAAACGCGGTCAAGAAACACAATGGTGTCCCGCCTTTCGCCGAGACAAGAGCTTATGTCCCAAAAGTTCTAGCAGCCTGGACGGTGGCCCGAGGGCTTTGCCTGACACCGCCGCAACTGATGTCTGACGGCTGCGTTTTCTCAGTTAGGCAAGCAAGCAACGATGGCTGATATAAAGCCGCTCGTCCTGGACGTGGACGGCACGTTCCTGAAAACTGATATTCTTTTTGAATGCTTCTGGGCTGGTTTGGGGAAAGATCCGCTGAAGGTGCTCAAGTCCGCCGCCACGAACCTGACCCGGTCCGCCCGCTTGAAGCGAGAGCTGGCAGAGATCGCAGGGTTACGGACGGACCTTCTGCCGACCAATCCGGAGATTAAAAAGCTTGCCGACACAAGCTTGGCAGCCGGACGAGAAGTGGTGCTTGCTTCCGCCTCGGACGAGACTGTGGTCCGGGACCTTGCGGAGAACTACGGCTTTTCACGCCGCGTCTTTGCGTCGGACGGCGAAAACAATCTGAAAGGCTCGACGAAGGCCGTGGCCTTGGTTGATGCGTTCGGAGAAAGCGGGTTCGACTATGCCGGCAACGAGATCGCGGACCGTGCGATCTGGGAGAGAGCCGAAAATGCGCTGATCGTCGGGCAGCATCCGACGATCGAGCGTGCACTGACCCGCCTCGGGAAGACCACGACGACCTATCCCGAAGGTTGGAAGATGCGCGACTTGGTCAAATCACTTCGGCCGCACCAATGGGTCAAGAACGTGCTGCTTCTGCTGCCAATGTTGGCGGCGCACGATTTCTCGTTAGCGACCCTCTGGCTGGTGGTATTCGGTATCGCCGCCTTCTCGGCTGCGGCATCGACAATATACATAGTGAACGATCTTCTTGATCTCGAAGCGGATCGCCTGCACGCAACCAAACATCAACGCCCTTTCGCCAGCGGCGCAGTCCCGATTAGGATCGGGATGACCACCAGCGCTGTTTTGGGTGTGGTTGCGGTTTGGCTGAGCGCGCTGCTTGGGCCAATCTTCCTGACTGTCATCCTCATCTACATGGTGCTGTCCCTGGCCTATTCGTTGCGGCTCAAACGGATGCGCTGGGTCGATATCGCGACGCTTGCCACGCTTTATTCGCTGCGTGTTGTCGGTGGTGCTGCCGCGGGACATGTATTTGTGTCCGGCTTTATGCTGGTCTTCATATTTCCGATTTTTCTTACCCTCGGCAGTGTGAAACGTCTGACCGAACTGACGCTTGCGAACGATGAAGAACGACTGCCGGGGCGAGGTTATGGCCGAAGCGATCGTGGCGATCTGTTAAACGTGGCCGGCCTGGGCGCCGTGGCGGCCCTTTTGATTTTCCTTGCGTATTCGTTCACCGAACAAGCACGCTCACTTTATCCTTCACGATGGATGTTGTGGCTCGCTCTGATTCCGATGGCAGCCTGGTTGATCCGGATGGTGCGGCTGGGCTACTTTGGCAAACAGGATCACGATCCAATCGTGTTCGCTATGAGTGACAAGCGAGGGCTGGGTCTTCTGATGCTTACCTTGTCGATCATGTTCTATGCTGCTGGACTTTGGCAGAACTGGTTCGGCTTCGGTGGCGCCGCGCCTTAGATCGAAAGTTTCTTGAATATGGATTCCGGAATCGAACGAATGATCAGCATGATGTAGCGCCAGAAGAAGGGTGTGTAGATTACGTTCTTCTTCTTGCTGACTGCCCTCAGGATATCGTCGGCCACCCGTTCGGGCGTAGAAACCAGAAACATCCCCTCGATCCCCCAAGTCATCGCGGTGTCCACGAAGCCGGGCTTGACGGTCACCACATGACCGCCCGACCGTGTCAGCCGGTTGCGAAGGCCCGAAAGATAGGTGTGAAACCCCGCCTTTGCGGCTCCATAGACATAGTTGCCGATGCGCCCGCGATCGCCTGCCACCGAGCCTACCCCGACGACCGTGCCGCCACCACGCGCTTCAATCACGGGGGCCAGGATTTGCAAAAGATGTGCTGGACCGGTGAAATTGTCGGCAATGGTGCCTTCGAGCAATTTGGGTTCAACGTCGATCATGGATTGATCGGGCATCGAACCAACAAAAACCGCCACGTTGATCAGGCCATCTTCTTGCTGAAGTCTGTCAATCAGGCTTGCAAAACCGTCTGTCTTGCGGGCGTCGAATGTCAGTACTTCTGCCAGCAAAGCACCGCGGAGGGCGCAATCCTGCGCCATGTCATTCAGGTCTTCCAGATCACGCCCAGCAAGGAACACCGCATCGCCAAGGACCGAGACCGCGCGCGCAAACGCACGCGCCATCGAGGACGTGGCTCCTATTATCAACCAGTTGTTCTTCATCTATCGTCCCTCAGCTTGAGCCGTCGCACAAGGTTCGTCGTCATTGCCCCGTTCGGATCGGCCTTGCGAACCGCATTTAGCCAGGCTGCGTGTTCGGGATACATTTCTGCGATGCGTTCCGGGGCCATCAGGGCGTCTTTGGCAAAGTAGACCCGTCCTCCTGCATCGGCGGTCATTCGTTCCAGATTTCCGATCAGGACGCGGGCACCGCTTCGGTTCGGGAAATCGACTGCAAGGGTCAATCCCTCCATCGGGAAGGACATATATCCCGCGCGGCCTGCGCCCATCCGCTTGAGTACAGCTAAAGGAGAGGCCAGGCCAGAATTTGCAATAAGTTCCAGCATGTTGCGAAGTGCTTGGGCCTGATCCAATGGAACGACGCATTGAAGCTGGTGAAAACCGCGCTTGCCGTAGAGACGGTTCCAGTTGTGGACGGCATCAAGCGGAAAGAACGGCGCGCTGATCGGCTTGACCGTGGTTCGACCAGCTACCGGAACGCGGCGAAAATAGGCTTCGTTGAATAGCCGCACGATGGGGGCGGACAGCGCCCAATTCGGCGCATTGAACGGTATTTCCCTGGCCTTGCCGCTGGTCGGTGAGACGCCGGATGTGATCTCGCCCTCCTCCAGGATACCACGTCCCAGGTTGGTTCCCTTTGCAGTAGCGTCGATCCAACCCACATTGTATTCAGCACGAGATTTCTCGAGCACTGACAAGAATTCTTCCCAGCCATCGACCCGACGCTCGGTCAGCACCATCATATCGCCCTTGCAGGGCATCAGTTGAATTTTGGCGCGGGCAATGACGCCGGTCTGGCCCAGACCCCCGACAGTCGCCCTGAACAGTTCGGGCGACCGGGTTGGTGTTACAGAGTAGATTTGATTGCCCTGCACCATGGAAATCTCGGTCACATGTTGCCCGAAGGATCCGACCACATGATGATTCTTGCCGTGCACATCGTTGGCGATGCAGCCGCCAACCGTGGCAAAGCCCGTTCCCGGCATCACCGGGGGGATCCATCCGCGCGCGGCAAAAACCCGGCAGAGGTCGCCGATCATCGCACCCGCCTCTGCCTCGACCACGCCGGTCGACGTATCGAAGCTGAGAATTCGGTCAAGCCGGGTCATGTCGATCGCATGTCCGCCATCGTTAAGTGCCGCATCGCCGTAGCTGCGCAACTGTCCGATAGCCGGAGCCGGAGTTTCTGCCAGCACGGCTCTCAACTCTGATAGCCGCTCAGGTCTTGCGATTTCGGCTGTGGCGTGAAGGGCGCGGCCCCAGCCGGTATACTCAATTTTCTTCCAGCGCATCTTTACCCTTCATCGAAAAACGTTCGGCAATCGGAAACACCACCAGCCCGATCGCAATGGCGAACCACAAGGTTGTGACCCGAATGATTGCAGTGGCGGCAACGCAGACCTCCATCGGCACGCCCTCGATCAGTAGCAAAGCAACCATCGCCGCCTCGGCGCCGCCGACACCGCCCGGTGCGCCGGTCAGGCCTCCGGCCAATGTGGCAAAAATGAAGATTGCAACCGCTTTGGAAACGCCGATATCGGTCCCCAGCCAGACAAGCAACTGGTGAAATGCGAAGCCCTCGGCAAACCAGCCTACCGCGCCGATTAAGGCAGCAAGGCCCATGACCCAAGGACCCGAAAATCGTGACAATGATCGCGCGGCCGTCCGGATTCGGGCGAACAGACGCGGCCATCGACCGACCACGACATAGCCGGTCCCCGCCGCCCAAGCGAGCAATCGCGGTCGAGTTGCGAGGAATGCCGCCGCCAGCGCAAGGACGGTTACTGGAACTGCACCGCCAATGCCGGTGGCAGAGAAGGCGATGGCGAGCGCCAGTATAATTCCCATTGCGGCCAGATCCGATCCCCGGTCCGCCAGGACCAATGGCGCGGTGCGCTCAACTGCCCATCCGGTTTCGCGTTTGATCCAGCGCATCCGTACCAATTCGCCAACCCGGCCGGGCGTGACCGTCATTGCGAACCCTCCCAGATAATGCCGTAGGTTTGCGGCAAACCCTGTAGGCAGACCAAGCCGTTGCGCAAACAAGTGCCAGCGAAACGCCCGCAAGCCGTAGTTGACAAGGCTTAGCAACAGCAAAAGCGCCATCTGACTCCAGCCAAGTTTCGTCAACTGGCTGGTCGTCTCTTCCCATCCTGTCGCAGCAGCGAGGCCAAGCAGACCTGCCAGGACGAGGACCAAAAGGATCATGGGCAGGGCGATCTCGCGCCACCGGCGACTTGCAATGCCAAGCAAGGACGCGCGACCGGGTGTGAGATTTCTCATGTTCATTGCCCGCGCATCTAGCAACTGAATTGGGCAGGATTATGGAGTAGTTTCCCACCAGCGGACAGTCCCGATTGACCAACCGAGCAAAGACTTTGGCGCATT
>JBBKVT010000215.1:0-14072 GCA_037968535.1 Paracoccaceae bacterium | reverse complement strand
TCACCAACCGCCATGTCGGCGACTGGACCGGACGGGTGCTGGGTGTATTTACGCTGACACCCTATGACGTCTGGAAACGGACCCATTCGATTCACCATTCGGCGTCGGGAAATCTCGACAAACGCGGCATGGGCGATGTTCACACTCTGACGGTCGAGGAATATCGGCAGCGGTCGTTCTGGGGGCGGTTTGGCTACCGGCTATACCGGCATCCGGTCGTGCTGTTCGGTCTGGGGCCGAGCTATCTTTTCATGTTGCGGAACCGGCTGCCGATCGGGCTGATGCGGTCGGGTGCGAAATACTGGGTCAGCGCGATGGGCACCAATGCCGGGATCGCGCTGGGGCTGGCGCTGGTGATCTGGTTCGGCGGGCTGATGCCGTTCCTTTTGGTGTTCCTGCCGACCAGTCTGATCGCCGCCTCGATCGGGGTCTGGCTGTTCTACGTCCAGCACCAGTTCGAGGAAACCCATTGGGATCACACGACCGACTGGCAATTGCACGATGCGGCCCTGCACGGCAGTTCGCATTATGTGCTGCCGGGCGTTCTGCGCTGGCTGACCGGCAATATCGGCGTGCATCATGTGCACCATCTTTACGCGCGGATCCCGTTCTACCGACTGACCGAAGTGTTGCGCGATCACCCGGTTCTGGCACAGGCGCAACGTCTGGGGCTGGTCGAAAGCTTTGCCTGCGTCAAGTTGCAGCTTTGGGACGAACGGCAGCGGCGACTGCTGAGCCATGCCGAGGCACGGCGGCTTTACGGGCGGTAGCAAGGGCAGCGCAATTGCGCTGCTGCCCCTGTGTTTGCAAATTCAGAAGACTTTCGTGATCGGCTCGCCGAGCGCCATGCTGCCGGCGTAAAGTTCCTGGTGTCCGCTTTGCATCGGGTGATACCGCGCGGCCTGGATATCGCGAAAGCAGCGTTCAAGTCCGGTCTTGCGGTAAAAGCCGCTGCCGCCTGCCAGTTCCATCGCCAGTTCCACGGTGCGGATTGCGTTCTGCCCGACAAGGCTGCGCCCGATCATCACATCGTTCACCGTCTCGGCCGAAGCGGTGCCGGATTCGGCCGTGTCGACCATCGCGCGGTGCGCCATTCGCGCAGCGGCCAAGGCGGTGTCCATCCGTCCGGCCAATGCCAGCGCGAACTGGTCGGGCTTTTTCTTGCGGGCGATCGCGACGGCGGTGTCGCGAGCGTTTTCGGCGATACCAAGATAGGCGGAGTAGATCAGCGGGAAGGCGACGGTGGCGATGATCTGGAACAGCGGGTGCCATTCACCGGCAGGACGGATCAGGGCGACGGCGCTGTCGGGGACGAAAAAGCCCTCGATCCGGACGTCCTGAGATCCGGTGCCACGCATTCCCAACACCTGCCAGGTGTCGATCAGGCTGACCTCGGGGGCTTTCATCGGCAGACCGAAATGCACGACGCTGCGGCTGCCATCCGGGTTCTCGCACACCGCTCCGGTCATCAACAGATCGCCCGCCGGTGCGCCGGAGGTAAAGACCTTGCGGGCGGTGATCCGGTAGCCACCGTCGACGCGCTGAGCCTCGCCTGACCCCTCGATCCAGTCAGAGCCGCCGCTTGACAGCAGAACGAGCTGTTCGGCTGATATCCGTCGAAGCAGGGGTTCTACCTTGGCCCTGACGTCGGGCTGGTGGCGCCAGCGCCAGGCCGGGACCGCGACCTGATGGGTGTGCATCGCGAAGGCCAGTGCGGTCGAGCCGCAGGAGCGGCCAAGAAGGCGCAGCATCTCGCAAAGCTCGGACACGGATGCGCCACCGCCGCCCAGTTCGACCGGAACACCGGCTTCGAACAAGCCGGCGTTGCGCAACAGGGCGTAATTATCCGCGACGAATTGGTCGGTTTTGTCATGACCCGCCGCGCGACCGGCGATTTCTGGCGCAAGATCGCCGAGGGTTTGTGCCGGCGCGCGGGCAGAGCCGGAATTGGACACTGTTTCCACAGGGTCGATCGCTTTCAGTGAATTTTTCACGGTAGCATTCCTTTTTTGGGTCGGTGTCAGCAACTATTCCGTCAAGATGACGCCAATCTTGGCCGCACTCTAGTTCACGAACTGTATCACCTGGCTTTGGATTGACCTGCGACAGTGATATGATGCGGTTCCAGTGAGGAGGCGGAAAGGCCTATGCCAGACAAGTCGAGCTACGGCCAGTTTTGCCCGGTCGCGATGGCGAGCGAAGTACTATGCGGCCGCTGGACACCCTTGGTTGTAAGGGAACTGTTGTGCGGATCGGTGCGGTTCAACGATCTGCGCCGGGGCCTGCCGCGGATGTCACCGACGCTGCTTTCGAAACGGTTGAAAGAGTTGACGGAAGCCGGCGTGATCAGTGTCGAGTTACAGCCGAACGGGATCTCGGAATACCATCTGACTGAAGCGGGCGAAGAATTGCGGCCGCTGATCATGAGCCTTGGCGGGTGGGGTCAGCGATGGGTCGAATCACGCGTTTCTCTAAGGAATCTCGACCCTTCGCTGCTGATGTGGGACATGCGACGGAACCTCGATCCGCGACCTTTGCCACCCCACAGATGCACGATACAGTTTCAGTACCCTGAAATTCAGCAGGCGCGTCGGGACTGGTGGCTGGTCATCGACAGTGCATCGGTGGACCTGTGCCTGTCAGATCCGGGCCACGAAGTGAACCTGCTGGTCAAGGGATCGCTTCGCAGCATGACCGCGATCTGGATGGGGATATCGAGTGTCGGGCAAGAGGTCGAAGGCGGCCAGATGGAACTTGACGGCGATCCAGCCATCGCCAGTGCGATGCAGAAATGGCTGGGTCTGAGCCCGTTTGCGACGGAGGAACGCCGCGTCAGCTAGCCTGAAATCACGAAACTAGCCCGCAATAACGAAAAAAGCCGCACCCTGGGGCGCGGCTTTCGGTTATTTTCCGGACGAACCGATTATTCTTCGGTTTCGGCCTCTGGTGCGGCCTGGCGCATCGGGGCGTTGTCTTCGTCGCCGTAATCCTCGACACCGGCGGCCCCGATATCGTCGAACAGCTCGGCGATCTCGAATTCTGCAGCCGCTTCTTCTTCGGCTGCGAGTTCCCGGATCGATTTGCCTGCGGCTTGCAGTTCAGCTTCTTCGGCGGAGCGTGCGACGTTCAACACGATCGTCGCTGCGACTTCCGGGTGCAGGACCACGGTCAGCTCGTGCAGACCCAGATCCTTGATCGGACGGATCAGGACCAGTTGCTTGCGATCGACGGTGAAGCCGTTTTCTGTCGCGGCGTCGGCGGCGTCACGGGTGGTGACGGACCCGTAAAGTGCACCGGCATCGGAAGCGGAACGAATCACGACGAAAGTCTGGCCGTCGAGTTTCGCGGCCATCGAGTCGGCCTCTTTCTTGGTCTCGAGGTTCTGCGCCTCAAGCTGCGACTTCTGGTTCTCGAACGACTTGATGTTGTCGTCGGATGCGCGCATCGCCTTGCCTTGGGGCAAAAGGAAATTGCGGGCATAGCCTTGCTTGACCTCGACGACATCGCCCATCTGGCCGAGTTTGGCCACGCGTTCTAGTAGGATGACTTGCATGGGTCGCTCTCCTTACTTGACGGCATAGGGAAGCAGGGCGAGGAACCGGGCGCGCTTGATGGCACGGGCGAGTTCACGCTGCTTCTTTTGCGAGACGGCAGTGATACGGCTGGGCACGATCTTGCCACGCTCGGATATGTAGCGTTGCAGCAGGCGCGTATCCTTGTAGTCAATTGCAGGAGCATTGTCGCCCGAGAACGGGCAAACCTTGCGGCGACGGAAAAATGGTTTTGTTGCCATGATGTTAGCTCCTAGTCTTCACGCCGGGGACGACGGTCGGGACGGTCGCCGCGATCACCGCGGTCGCCACGATCACTACGCTCGTCACGTTTCTGCATCTGGGCCGAGGGGCCTTCCTTGTGCTCGTCGACCTTGATGGTCAGCACGCGCATCACGTCGTCGTGCAAGCGCATCAGGCGTTCCATTTCCTGCACGGCCGGGGCCGGTGCATCGGAACGGACATAAGCATAGTGGCCCTTGCGGTTCTTGTTGATCTTGTAGGCCATCGTCTTGACGCCCCAGTATTCGTGATCAATGACCTTGCCGCCATTGTCCGAAAGGACGGTGCCAAAGTGCTCGATGAGGCCTTCGGCTTGCGTGTTGGACAAGTCCTGACGCGCAATAAAGACATGCTCGTAAAGGGGCATGTTCACTCCACTTATAAAGCGCACTTCATAGGGCGTCGGGTCCAGACCTTCCGCGACCCGCCCACGAGAGGCTGCGCTGGTTCCGAAAAAATGCGGAAGGACGGGGTCTTATACAAGGCTGGGGCGGGGTTTCAAGGACCAAGATCGGGGTTTCGGGCAGTCCGGCAGATGCGCGGCCTCGCGTAATGGGCGAACTTGCACAAAATGGATAAAGATCGGTCGCATTCTTGTCCAGTTTCACAACCTAAGGTGTCAACAAGCGTTAACCATTTTGGAATGGAATGGCAGATGAACAACCGTGCAGCAGAATTTGATCGTGATGCCGCAAGCCTGGGGCAAAGCAACGCTGTGACCGTGACCGACACCGAGAGTGGTTACATCGTCCGCCCAGGCACGACAGTGCTGATCCGCGCCGCCTACGGCGAGATGGCGGCCAGTTTCACGGCGGTTCTGCTTGGGATGGCGGCGTACGGTCTGTGGCTGTTGCCGACCGCGAACGATACCGAGGCCCTGCTGCCGTTCCGGCTTGGCGGTACCGTGGTGTTCTTCGTGATGGCCGGGATGCTTTATCTGATTGCCCGACGCGGTCTGTGCTGTGAAGTTCAGATCGACCTGACCCGCCGGGTGTTGCGGACGGCTAGGCGCAACCGCCACGGTCGCGCGACACCGATCCGCGACATTGCCATCGCAGATGTCGAAAGCGTGTTTCTGAAGCGCGACAAGTCGGGATTTCTGCGCAGCAAGCTTTGTGTGCGGATCGCCGGCGATCGTGGCCTGACCGAAGTTGCGGGCGGGCTCGAAGCTGAACTGGCACCGCTTTTGCAGCGGATGACGAAGGATCTGCGCAAAGAGATTAGCGAAGTTCGCCAGCCGCAACGTACTATGCCGACCAGTTCGCGGGTTCGGTCCGCTTTCGCAGCCCGCTAGGCACGCGCCACCGGCACATTCGCCCGCCGCTTGCCCGACTTTAGCCAAGCCGCTACACCCGAAGCGCAACATAAACCACTTCGGGGGATTTCATGAGCCGCGCATTCGTTTTTCCGGGCCAGGGTGCCCAGACCATCGGCATGGGAAAGGCACTCGCCGAGGCATATCCTGCCGCTCGTGCCGTCTTTGACGAGGTCGACGAAGCGCTTGGTGAAAAACTATCCACGCTGATCTGGGACGGCGAGCAGGACGCATTGACCCTGACCCAGAACGCCCAGCCCGCGCTGATGGCAACCTCGCTTGCGGCGATGCGGGCGCTGGAGGCCGAGGGGATCGGGCTGGACGGTGTCGCCTTTGTCGCGGGCCATTCGCTGGGGGAATATTCGGCGCTGGCCGCCGCAGGGGCGATCAGCATTGGCGATACCGCGCGGCTGTTGCGGGTGCGCGGTCGCGCGATGCAGGAAGCGGTGCCGGTCGGCGTCGGCGCGATGGCGGCGCTGTTGGGCCTTGGTTTCGCGCAGGCGTCGGCGGCGGCAGAGCAAGCCGCACAAGGCCAGGTTTGCCAGGCGGCCAATGACAACGATCCGTCGCAAGTGGTAGTGTCCGGGCACCGCGAGGCGGTGGAACGGGCCTGCGAGATCGCCAAGACGATGGGGGCAAAACGGGCGCTGATGCTGCCGGTGTCGGCGCCTTTCCACTGCGGCTTGATGGAACCTGCCGCCCGGGTCATGGCCGAGGCGCTGGAGGGCGTCGCGATCACCGCGCCGAAGGTGCCGCTGGTCGCCAATGTGGTGGCGCGGGAAGTCAGCGATCCGGTGCAGATCCGCGACCTTCTGGTGCGCCAGGTCACCGGTGCGGTCCGCTGGCGGGAAAGTGTGATCTTCATGGCCGAGCAGGGCGTGAATGAATTCTGGGAAATCGGGGCCGGCAAGGCGTTGTCGGGCATGATCAAGCGTTGCGTCGAGGGGGCGGCGACCCGCGCCGTCGGCACACCCGAGGATGTCGCCGCCGCCAGAGGTTAGCGACTTTGCAGGGCATCACCTGCGTTGAGTCGCGTTTTGCGAGTTTGATTGGTCCGGGCTGAGGCACGCGCATCCGTCCGGCTGCGGCGCAGATGTCGCTTTCCCCCCGCAAAGGCCGGAATCCGGTCATGGGCATCGCGGGATTGCCGTTACACCCGGTGCAACTTGTGATCCCTTTCGGAGGTTTGTCGATGGCTGAAGCGGAAACGACGCGGCGCGCCCGCGGGGGCGGCGGGGCGGCTCGAAGGGCAGAGCGTACCTCGGTCCGGATCGAGGCGGCGAAGTATATCGAGCGGAATATCCCGAATCTCGAGATTCTCAACGAGGAGGCGCTGAAGATCATCGAGGCCAATGCCGAAACCATCCTCGAAGAGATCGGCGTCAATTTCGTCGAGAATCCGGGCGCACTTGAATTGTGGCGTCAGGCTGGGGCGGATGTGAAAGGCGAGCGGGTGCACATCCCGCGTGGTCTTGCCCGCAAGCTGTGCGCCACCGCACCCTCGACAATCACCCAGCACGCCCGCAACCCCGAGCGCAATGTCGAGATCGGCGGCAGGAACCTTGTTCTCGCCCCGGTCTACGGCCCGCCGTTCGTGCGCGACGCCGAAAAGGGCCGCCGCTATGCCACGATCGCGGATTTCCAGAATTTCGTGAAGCTCGGCTACATGTCGAAATGGGTCCACCATTCCGGCGGCACGGTCTGCGAGCCCACCGACGTGGCGGTGAACAAGCGTCATCTGGACATGCTGCTGGCCCATATGACGTTGTCGGACAAGCCCTATATGGGATCGGTCACCGAACCCAGCCGGGCGGCGGATTCGGTCGAAATGTCGAAGATCTTGTTCGGCGATGAGTTTGTCGATCAGAACACGGTGATGACGTCGCTGATCAACATCAATTCGCCCCTGACCTTCGACGGCGTGATGATGGGCGCTCTGGAGGTTTACGCCAAGTCAAATCAGGCCGCGATCATCAGCC
The DNA here is from genome assembly GCA_037968535.1 of Paracoccaceae bacterium. Classification (GTDB taxonomy): domain Bacteria; phylum Pseudomonadota; class Alphaproteobacteria; order Rhodobacterales; family Rhodobacteraceae; genus JAHEAO01. Next base: position 6,945 of record JBBKVT010000215.1, on the reverse strand, counting down.
CGTTCATCGTCGGGGGCGCAATGGCACCCGTCACTGTGGCAGGAACATTGGCGCAGGTGCTGGCCGAGGTGCTGGCCGGCGTCGCCTACAGCCAGCTTGTGCGCAAGGGCGCGCCGGTGATCTTCGGCGCCTTCGTGACCTCGATCGACATGAATTCGGGCGCGCCTACTTTCGGCACGCCGGAAGCGGCGCAGATCACGCTTGGTGCGGGGCAGTTGGCACGGCGGCTGAAACTGCCGTACCGGTCCGGCGGATCGTTCTGCGGCTCGAAGCTGCCAGATGCGCAAGCCGCCTATGAGACCGCCAACACGCTGAACATCGCGCTGCTGTCGGGCGTCAATTTCATGCTACATGCCTGTGGTTGGCTGGAAGGCGGCCTGGTCAGTTCGTATGAGAAATTCGTGCTCGATGCCGACCAGTTGGGCGTGATGCACCATCTGGCAAAGGGCATTGACATGTCAGAGAACGGTCAGGGCATGGACGCGATTCGGGAAGTCGGACCGGGCGGCCACTATCTTGGCTGCGAACATACTCAGGCGAATTTCAAACAGGCGTTCTGGCGCAGCGAAGTGTTCGATTACAAACCCTTCGAGACCTGGGACGAGGAAGGCGCGCGCGACAGCCAGGTGCTGGCCGGCGTGCGGGTCAAGAAGCTGTTGGGCGATTATCAGGCCCCAGCGCAGGACATCGCCATCACCGAAGCGCTCAAGGATTATGTTGCGCGCCGCAAGGCAAGCGAGCCTGACGCCTTCGTCTGACGTTTTGCCCCGCAGATCCCGACGGGTCTGCGGGGCAAATCGAGGCTGCAAGCAGGATCAGACCGCCCGCGGGCCGCGTGGCAGCAGTCGCGCTTCGGCCATCAGCGCGATCAGGATATCGACATGCTTGGCGACGCTGTAAGACGCGTCGCCGGAGGCTCGGTTTTCCTCGAGCACCGCTTCGTCGGAGATCAGCCGGGATAGCGCGCGTTGCGGGCTGGGGGCTGCGGGCACCCGCATCAACCGCTTGAGATCGCGATCACGGTTGTAGTCCGCAATCCCGAATCTTGCGGCCCGGATCAGCAGGCGCGGACGGCGAAGGCTGGACAGAAGCTGGATCAAATCGGTCATTTTTAGTTCCCCTGGTGTTTTCGTCGCTCTACCCTGATACAACTTCAGGGTGTGTTGCGCGGTGCGCCGATTTGCCGGACGGAGGGTTCGCCCGCTGTTTACAAATTGGGAACAATATCGAATTTGCACTAACATTTTAACGATCCGGTAACGAATGCAACTTTAGGTTGTGTTTACTTTTTGGGGGCGAACGCAAGGCTGACCTCGAGTCATCCGAACCTTTTTTCCTCAACAAGATCAATCTGCTACCGCTTGCTGGCGGTGATACGTCCTTGAAGGGGGAATAGGGAATGCTGGAACCAACCGCGCGGGGCCCTGCCGGCCCGGGGCTGCCTATTTGGCTGCCTGAGGCGGCCCGCAACTATATCGTGCATACCAAAGAGGGTCTGTCGATCCGCGAACTGGCACGTCAATCGGGGTGTCATGCTTCGACCGTGCTGCGCCAGGTGCGCAAGACAGAGGCCCGCCGCGACGACCCGCTGATCGACGCCGCATTGGCCGATCTCGGTGCACTGCAAACATCCACCGCCCGAACTGACAGACCAAACCGCAAGGAAAGCCTGACCATGAACGCAATGACCCGTCCCCTCGTCGCCGCGCCCGACCTTGAAACCGTCGAGCGCGAAGCACGTCGCATCCTGCGTCGGTTGTGCGAACCGGGGGCCTGTCTAGCGGTGGCGAAGGACATGGAGAAAGCGGTGGTCGTTCGCGAGACCGGAGATGGCAAGACAACGCGCACGGCCGTCGTTGATCGGCCGGTGGCGCAGGCAATGGCGCTGAAGGACTGGATCGCCTGCGACGAGCCGGGCCGAATCTCGCGCTACGCGATTACCACTGCGGGGCGGGCGGCGCTGAAGCGGCTCTTGGCGGACGAGGATGCGGCGCGCCGTGGCTTCGAGGACGCCGCGACGCCGTTCGCCGACCAGCACCGGATCTGGGGCGAGAAGGACAACCCGGTGCCAGAGTCCGACCAGGCGCGTCGGGTGCGTTACAATCTGGCGGAATCGCCGGTGCTGGCGATGTCGCGGTGCAAGGACAAGGACGGCAACCCGTTTCTGTCGTCGGATCTGGTGACGGCTGCTGAAAGGCTTCGCGAGGATTTCGAGCTGGCACAGATGGGCCCAAAAGTGGCGCAGAACTGGGACCGGTTTCTGACTGGCGGCGGTCGCAGTCAGTTCAGGGGCGACAGCGGCATCGGCAATGGCCCGGCAGGCGCACGGGACCGGGTCGCAGTTGTATTGCGCGACCTTGGGCCGGGGTTGGGCGATGTGGCGCTGCGGGTGTGTTGCTTCCTGGAAGGGCTGGAAACGGCCGAAAAGCGGATGGGCTGGTCGGCGCGTTCAGGCAAGGTGGTGCTTCGGATCGCGCTGCAACGTCTGAAGCGGCATTACGAGGAACTGGGTCAAACCAGTCTGATCGGCTAGGCGCAACCGCACTGACTTGGCGCGTCGGGGGCAGGAATCGGCCCCCGAATCGCGACCGAGAGAAGATGAATTATGGCGGCCAAATCATTGTCATGGTTAATGAAACGGAAATCGTGATGCCCGGTGGGAACCAAAGGCAATCGCCAAGGTCCGATTTGTGCCTGTGGCGAAATGATGCCTTTGCGGTGCCCCCAGTATGACAAAAATACGGCAAATTATGGGTCACAGTTGGATGGATCGCCGAACGGCACCATCGCATCAACCCCAAGGAGACCCGTCATGTTCATCGCCAGCCAATCCACCTTCACCGAAGCCGAAAAGATCGTTCTGGGCGCTCATCCCGCAATCGACACCCGCCTGACCGGGCTGATCGCCGGGACTTTGCTGGAAACCGCTGCCGGATGGCGCCCTGTTGAAAAGCTGATGCGCGGTGATGCTGTTTACACTTATGACGGCGGTCTGCGCACAATCGACCGGCTGGAGCGCCGGTTCATTGAAACAGCCGACGCCGCACCCGAGGGGCTTGTTCATGTCCCTGGCGGCGTGTTGTCGAGTTCGGACGACCTGTTGGTACTGCCCCAACAGAAACTGTTGATCGAAACCTCGGCCCTTGGCGGCGTAGCCGCGCTGGTCAGGGCAGCAGATCTGGTCGGACAGGGCGGCATCGCTCGGGTTCAGCCGGACCGGCATATCCAGATCGTGCAGCCGATCTTCGATGACGAGGAAATCCTCTGGGCCAATGCCGGGCTGTTGTTCCATTGTGCCGGAGCGGAGCGTTCGCAGGACTTTTACCGCACCGCAGCGCCTGCCGATCTTGCGTCGATCCGGGCTGATCTGTTCGGCGCGGATGCTGCGGCGGACTTCGCTCGGGCGGCCTGACGCGATCACCTTCAAGCCCCTAGCAGCAAGACGGGACCGCGCGCAACGCGGTCCCGCTGTCGTTTCAGACCGCTATTCGGCGGCCTTCGCAGAGCCTGCCAGTTCCGTCCGTGCGGCGCGAATGCCGTCGCCGTAGGCTTTGGCAACCTTGGTGAACTCACCGATCGCCCGCTCGGCAATTGCGTCGGGAATGCCCTGCATTGCCTCGGCAATATTGCGGTAAAGCCGGGCGCGTTGTTCATCGTTCATCACCCGGTCATGCAAGGCACGCGGCTGCGAATAATCGTCATTGCCGACCCGGTGATTGTATCGATCCGCATCGCCGGAGATCCGCAACGGTGGCTCCATCACGCTTGGATCCTCGACCGGTCCGTCGAATGAATTCGGCTCGTAAAAAGCGTCGGGGCTGCCGTGTTTTTGGCCGAAGAAGTTCATCTGCCCATCCTTGTGGTAGTGATGGACCGGGCATTTCGGCTGGTTCACGGGCAGCGCCTCGTAATGCGTGCCAAGCCGGTGCCGATGCGCGTCGGCGTAAGAAAACACCCGCGCCTGCAACATCTTGTCGGGCGAATGCGAAATACCCGGCACGATGTTCGACGGACTGAACGCCGCCTGCTCGATCTCGGCGAAATAGTTGTCGGCATTGCGGTTCAGCTCCATCACGCCGATGTCGATCGGCGGGAAATCCGCATGCGGCCAGACTTTCGTCAGATCGAACGGATTGTACGGTGTCTTTTCCGCGTCGGTCTCGGACATCACCTGAACCTGCACGTTCCAGCGCGGATAGCGACCGTCCTCGATCGCGCCGAACAGCGCTTCCTGATAGCCTTCGCGGGTCTTGCCGACGATTTCCTCGGCTTCGCGATTGGTGAAATGCTCGTGGCCCTGTTGGGTCTTGAAGTGGAACTTGACCCAATAACGTTCGCCCGCGTCGTTCCAGAACGAATAGGTGTGGCTGCCGTAGCCGTTCATGTGCATCGGGTCGATCGGCAGGCCCCGATCCGACATCAAGACGGTGACTTGGTGCAGCGATTCCGGCGACAAGCCCCAGAAATCCCACATCGCGGTACCAGAGCGCATGTTGGTGCGCGGATGGCGCTTTTGGGTGTGGATGAAATCCGGGAACTTGTAGGGATCGCGGACGAAAAAGACCGGGGTGTTGTTGCCGACAAGATCCCAGTTGCCTTCCTCGGTATAGAATTTCAACGCGAATCCCCGAACGTCACGTTCATGGTCTGCGGCCCCCAATTCTCCGGCGACGGTCGAGAACCGTGCGATCATCGGGGTTTCGGCGCCGGGTTGCAGTGCCTTGGCGCGGGTGTATTTCGAGATGTCGCCGGTGATCTTCAGCACCCCGTGCGCGCCCCAGCCCTTGGCATGAACCACCCGCTCGGGGATCCGCTCGCGGTTTTGATGCGCCAGTTTTTCAAGCAGCTGATAGTCCTGCATCAAAAGCGGCCCGCGTTCTCCGGCGCTCAGCGCATTCTGATTGTCGGCGATCGGTGCGCCGGCGGTTGTCGTAAGGCGGGGCGTGGCAGCCATGATGCATCTCCGTGGTTGAATTGGAATCGTTCTAATCCTTAAACGAGTCGGTGCGTGATGTGAATTTCGATTTCGGGAAGGCTGTCGCGGCGTCTGCGAAAAGTAGTCATGTTCGGCACCTGATCGCGCGTGTCTTGGCGGACGGGATATGAAAAATTGGGCCGATCCAGCGACGTCACGCAGAAAATCGGTGGCGCGAAACCGGCTGTCTCTTGTTATTTCATCAGACGCAATGGCTACTGTGCGCGGTGATTCTCACCTCCACCAAATGGAATGTGCTGACGGCGTGGAAACGTCTTGGCCTTGTCCGAACTTCAAGGAATTCACGATCATGAGTCGCAATGTTCTTTACCTGATCATCGGCGCGCTCGTCGTGGTGACTGGCGTTTTGGGGTATTGGTACTACCAGGATCAGCAGCAGCCGAAGGGCGTCGAGATCAAAATCGGCGACGGCGGCGTCAGCATCGAATCCAATTAATCCCGCGTTTGACGGCGGAGTGGAAGCTGCTCCGCCGCATCAAACGGCGGGATCCGGCCATGCATTGGGCGCACTTTCCCTGCAGTCCCGGCCAGCGTATAAGGCCCAGGAGCAGGAGACGACGATGACCGACCGCGACCTCAAGATCCCCGGCCAGCGCCATCCCGAAAAGGCGCATCGCCCCGACAACGTTCAGCCGAAGAAACCGGACTGGATTCGCGTGAAGGCGCCCACATCCGAAGGTTACAAGAAGACCCGCGACATCTTGCGCGAGCATAATCTCGTCACCGTCTGCGAAGAGGCCGGCTGCCCGAATGTCGGGGAATGCTGGTCGCAGGGTCACGCCACCATGATGATCATGGGCGAGATCTGCACCCGCGGCTGCACCTTCTGTAACATCGCCACCGGCCGCCCCGACACGCTGGATGTGTTCGAGCCGGGCAGGGTTGCCGATGCCGTGAAGAAACTCGGCCTCAAGCACGTCGTGATCACTTCCGTCGACCGCGACGATCTGGAAGATGGCGGGGCAGAGCATTTCGCCCAGACGATCCGCGCGATCCGCAAACAGGCCCCCGGCACCACGATCGAGATCCTGACCCCGGATTTCCTGAAATGCGCGCCGTCGGTGCTGGAAGCCGTCGTTGCCGCCAAGCCCGACGTTTTCAACCACAACCTTGAAACGGTTCCTGGCCTCTACCCGTCGGTCCGCCCCGGCGCACGCTACTTCCACAGCTTGCGGCTGTTGCAGCGGGTCAAGGAACTCGACCCGACGATGTTCACCAAGTCCGGCCTGATGGTCGGATTGGGCGAAGATCGCCAAGCCGTCCTGCAGGTGATGGAAGACATGCGCGCGGCGGATATCGATTTTCTGACAATTGGCCAGTACCTGCAACCCACGCCCAAGCACCACCGCGTCGACCGCTTTGTGACCCCCGAGGAATTCGCCAGCTACGAAAAAGCCGCTTACGGCAAGGGATTTCTGATGGTTTCGGCCACTCCGCTGACCCGGTCGAGCTACCACGCGGGCGATGATTTTGCCCGGCTCAGAGTAGCGCGGTTTGAAAAACTCGGTCGCGCCTGATCATCTCTTGTTTGATCGGATGATTGGGGTCAAAGACCGAAAGGATCAGGCAGGGGCGGCACCCTTGCCTTATTCTGCCGCTGGCACCGCCCTGAGATAAGCGATGATCGCCTTCAGATCGTCCTCGGGCATCAGCTTCAGGTTTTCCACCACATCCGCCATCTGGCCCGCGACGACGTCGAATTTGGGCGTGAAACCGGAGGTGAAATAGGTCAGCAATTCACCCTCGCTCCACGCCAGCTTGGCGGGCGTGATGTTCGGGATCGTTCCGCGGCCTGATGGGTTGGGCGCCCCCGCCAACCAACGCGCCCGGTCAATTCCGCCTAGCGCGTTGCGTGGAGTATGGCATTCGCCGCAATGACCCAGCGCCTCGACGAGGTAGCGGCCGCGTTCGATGTCCGGGCTGGTAGCATCGGTCAGTTCCCAGTCGTC
>JBBKVT010000214.1:0-14508 GCA_037968535.1 Paracoccaceae bacterium | reverse complement strand
GAAGATGAAGGCTTCGAGTACATGAAGGGTCTTCATGCAAATATCAACCAGTATACGAAGTCGGGGTCGGCCCCGATCAAGGCCGCCGGCCTGGGCGAGACGACAATCGGAATCGTCTTCATGCATGACGCGGTCGCGCAGGCAGTTGCCGGTTTTCCGATCAAAGTTGTAGCGCCCTGTGAAGGTACCGGTTACGAGATCGGATCAATGTCGATCATCAAGGGGTCGAGAAACCTCGACGAGGCAAAGCAGTTCTATGATTGGGCGCTGTCGGCTGAAGCACAGAACCTGGCGCTGCAGGTGGATGCCTTCCAGGTGCCCTCAAACGTAGGTGCCGAGACATCCGACAAGGCGCCGGATCTCTCAACTATCAAGTTGATCGACTATGATTTCAAGAAGTATGGCTCCAGCGATGAGCGCAAACGTCTTCTGGAAAAGTGGGACAACGAAGTCTCGGTCCTGCCCCAGTAAACGTTGCGTATTGCAGCAACTGAAAAGACCACCCATCCAGTCCTGATCTTCTGGATCATCGTTGGATGGGTGGGTTTCGTTGTCTTTCCCTGGTACGGGATCGACGGCGGATTTTTTCAGTTCGAATGGCTCTTCGACGGATACCCCAAAGACATCGACAGCGCCCCCGTCTTTTGGCTGCTGGCGATGCGGGAAAAGGTGTGGCTGGCACCGTTGATCCTGCCGCTGATCGCGCCGATTTTTGTCATGAGGCGCGTCAAGTCCGATCCGATGTTCGCCCGAGTGCTGATCCTGTCAGGCACTGTCGGATTCGCCTGGCTGATCGCGCAGGGATTCGGGATTGGCATCCGCGGTTGGTCGTTCCACTGGCTCGAGGCGATCTTCGGCCCACTCGAAGACCGGCAATTCGGCATGGGCTACGGCGCACTTCTGGTGGCTAGCGCGTATCTGTTCTTCTTGACTCAGGGATTGGCTGCGCGTGGCGCGGTCAATGGCGACGTTTTCGTGGTGTCGTCGATCGGCGGGGTCATCACGATCGTATCGATTTTCGTGTTCTTCCCGATCGCAAAAACACTGTTGGCGGCATTCATCACTGAAGACGGCACCTATTCCGGCTCTGTCTTCATGTCAAAATTCTTCGATGATCGGATCTGGGGACTGGGATGCCTGTCCGGGCTGCGTTGTGGAGTGGCGTGGAACTCTCTGTTTCTCGCCGTTTTGGTCGGGCTCCTGACCACGTTGCTTGGCTTAGTCTTCGCACTTGTCGTGACTCGATCTGGGTTCCGATACAAGCAGGGGCTGCGTGCACTGACGGTGCTTCCGATCATCACACCGCCATTCGTTATCGGTCTGGCAATCATCCTCCTCTTTGGTCTGTCGGGCGCAGTGACCACATGGGTCGCGGATCTTCTCGGCGTGCGTCCAACCCGCTGGGTGTACGGATTGCCGGGCATTCTTATTGCTCAGGTCCTTGCCTTCACACCGATTGCATTCCTTGTCCTGATCGGTGTCGTCGAGGGTGTGAGCCCCTCAATGGAAGAGGCGGCCCAGACACTCCGCGCCAACAAGTGGCAAACCTTTCGCACTGTCTCGCTTCCGCTGATGCGCCCGGGGCTGGCAAACGCCTTTTTGCTGGGTTTTATCGAAAGCATGGCCGACTTCGGCAACCCGCTCGTGCTTGGTGGTAACTTTGATGTTCTCTCGACAGAGATATTCTTTGCTATTGTCGGCGCTCAGTATGACCAAGGTGGCGCCGCTGTTCTCGCCATTGTCTTGCTGGCCTTCACGCTTGGGGCTTTTTACGCACAACGCTTCTGGTTGGGTAAGAAAAGCTACACCACCGTCTCTGGAAAGGGCGATGCAGGCGTTCATCCGCAAATGCCGCGGGGGGTCTCTATTCCGGTCTATGTGGTGGCGGCAATCTGGACGATTTTCACGATCATCATTTACCTCATGATCCTTTATGGCAGCGTCGTAGAACTGTGGGGTGTCAACAATACTCTGACCTTCAAACATTACGTGACAGCATTTTCATTCCGCCTAGAGGATGGGGGTGTGCGATGGACGGGGTCGGCATGGGATAGCTTCTGGACGACAATGAAAATCGCAACTGTTGCGGCACCGTTGACCGCAGCCGTCGGCCTGATCACAGCCTATCTTCTGACGCGGCAGAACTTCGCCGGAAAAAATGCGTTCGAGTTCGGAACAATGCTGAGCTTTGCTATTCCGGGCACGGTCATTGGCGTCAGCTACATCCTAGCGTTCAACGTGCCGCCGATAGAGCTGACTGGCACGGGCATCATTCTGGTCATCAGCTTCATCTTCCGCAACATGCCGGTAGGTGTGCGGGCGGGCATCGCTTCGATGTCACAACTTGATAAGTCGCTCGATGAAAGCAGCCTAACGCTGGGCGCAAACAGCTGGCAGACTTTCCGCAGGGTCATACTTCCCTTGTTGCGTCCGGCGATACTTGCGGCCCTTGTCTACAGTTTCGTGCGTGCGATGACTGCGATTTCAGCGGTGATATTTCTTGTATCTGCCAGGTACGACATGGCCACCAGCTATATCATCGGACGGGTCGAGAATAACGATTACGGTCTGGCCATTGCCTATTCGACGACGCTGATTGTCGTCATGCTGGTAGCCGTAGGCCTGTTACAACTCGCCGTCGGTAAGACCAAGATCGGGCGGCGCATGGATCATGGATCCGGGAGCAGGAAATGACAAAACTGGCGATCAGCAGCAAAGCAGCCTCAGTCGAATTTCAGAACGTGTCCAAGATTTTTGGCAAGGACGTCAAAGCGGTCGACAACGTTTCTCTCCACATTGAGGCCGGTTCCTTGGTCACCCTGTTGGGGCCGTCGGGTTGCGGCAAAACAACTACGCTCCGCATGATTGCAGGGCTCGAAATGGCAAGCGGGGGTAGTATCCTGATCGGAGACCGGGATGTAACCGGCCTTCCGGCCACGGACAGGGACGTCTCGATGGTGTTTCAGTCCTACGCCCTGTTTCCGCATATGAGTGTGATCGAAAATGTTTCGTATGGACTGAAGTTCTCGGGTTTCAACAAGAAGGAAACCAGCGAACGTGCCGTTGCCGGTCTGGAATTGGTTGGACTGGCGAAGTTCGCCGAACGCCTGCCGAGCGAGCTGTCTGGAGGTCAGCAGCAGCGTGTGGCTGTGGCTCGTGCCCTCGTTCTCGAACCACAGGTGCTATTGTTCGATGAGCCTTTGTCAAACCTCGATGCGAAGCTGCGCCGACAGATGCGGGAAGAGATCAGGGACCTACAGAAAAACCTCGGCCTGACAGTAGTTTATGTCACGCATGACCAAGAAGAGGCGCTGGCGGTTTCCGATACAATCGTTGTCATGCGAAATGCCAGCATCGCGCAGATCGGAACGCCACGCGAACTCTACGATACGCCGAGTGACGCATTCGTCGCCGATTTCATCGGAGAAGCAAACCTGATCCCTTGTTCTGTCGAGAGCGTAGAAGGCGAAATGGCAACAGTCAGTCTGGCCGGATACCAGCGGAACCTTCCCGCACGTGGCTTGCCGGTTGGACCTGCCGTTCTCGCAGTTCGTCCCAGCCGCGTCACAATGGGCCCTGCAATGAAAGGGGACGCTATGCAGGCCGCAGTCGAAAAGGCGACCTATGTGGGCAGCCGAATGGAATATACTGTCAATGCCCCGTTCGGAAAAGTCTTTGTGACGGTCGAAGACGTCGAGACCGCCTTTGCTCCTGGTGACATAGTTACCCTGGGCTTCCGGGATCGCGGACCGGTCTTGTTGCCATCGGTTCAGGGATAAGCGGCATTCGAGATCCGCAGCACGTCGTCCCACACCCCGGGGGCCGCAGCAATAACGCGTCCACCATTAACGATCATCTCGCTTGCATCTTGGTTTTCGACGACGCCACCTGCCTCTGCGACGATCAATTGACCGGCAATGCAATCCCAAGCGTTCATATGTTCCTCGGTGTAGGCCAGAAGTTTCCCGCTGGCGACATAGGCCAGCGACAACGCACCGGACGCATTTCGGAAGAAGACCCCTCCGCACGCCAGGACTGCCTCAACAACTGATTGAATTCCGCTTAGCGTTGTCCGACCCGAGAATCCGACTCCGATTGATCCGTTCTTGATATCCGCATCCGAAGCGACCTTGATTGCCCGCTCATTGCAATACGCGCCAGTCGACTTCATGGCGTGGTACATCTCTTCATGGACCGGGTCATGAATGACGCCAGCCACGGTTTGAGCGCCCTCGGTCACAGCTATAACGACTGTCCAAGCCGGAATGCCACGCACAAAATTTGCTGTTCCGTCAATCGGATCTATAACCCAGACGAAACCGCTGGTCCCGTCGACGGCAGCGTGTTCTTCACCGACGATGCCGTCTTTGGGAAAAGCGTTTGCGATCTCTTTGCGCACCAGCAATTCCACGTTCTTATCACCTTCCGAAACAAGGTCCTGGTGGCCCTTCCGATCGACCTTGAGCGTTTCAAAGGATCGGAAGTATTTCATGGCTTCTTGCCCCGCCAGATCGGCGATACGCCGCGCGGCGATGTAGCGTTCATTGATATCGGAGTTTGTCATCGATCAATCCCTTTTTCGGACTGGGGTTGGCAAGGAATGAATTTAGAAAGCACTGATGTCACAGTCGCAAGACTTAGTCGATGTCGGCAGATCGTTCCTTTATCCGAAAGAAACGGCATTCAACAAAGATCGAACAATGGCGGGGAAAGCGTGTTCGCTTACGCTGATCTCGCTTGACTGGGTCACTGGCCGCAGTCGCTAACTAGAACGCCAGGACGTCTTGTCCTGGGGCACAGTTATCGGCCAGCTGAGATCACACAGGCGGCCTGACGCAGGAGGAAAACAACTGCAAAAGGAGGAACACCCAGATTATTACTGCAGCAACTGGTCAGCAGATTGTGAATCGGGCACAGCCCTTTGCCATTCGGACGTGACGTGCGGACGGCAAAGCCAAAGACTGTGCCTTGTAGCTATTGAAGAAGAATCGCGCGAAAATCCATCGGGACCGGCGACGATGATGCATCGGCTGGCTCAGAGAAGTCGGATATGCCCGACAATTGTAATCTCTGAACCAGACCAAACAAGACCTTTGCAATAAGGCGAGGTCGAAATGCGTCCACACATGACGCCAACCCTGGGAATTTGGCCAGGCCTCCAACAATACGGCAACGCTGTTTCAGACTAAAGTCCTATGCCCGTTTCCCCTGAAGTCCGAAAGTTCATGGCCCATTGTGTTCTGCCGGTTTCCGTTGGGGTTTGGTAACCTTTTCTTAATAATTTGCGATTTGGACCCGCGGACTGCCATCCACGGGAAATATGGGCGGGGGCCCGATTCACCAACTCGTATCCGACAAACTTAACCCGTCTTGAACGGGGTCAGTAAACTTTGAGCCGAAGGTCTTGCGCTCATCAATCCGTGGGGGAATTGAAAATGGCTACCAGCTTTACAATCAACGAGGCAGACCTGGCTTTCATTCTGCGTCAGATCAAGATCGCCGAAGCACATTCCGGCGGCACGTCGCTGACACAAGCCATACAGAACGAGTACGGACTTAGCGCAAGTGACGCCAATCTGGTGCCGTTTGGTCTGCGTACCGTCGACGGCACGCTCAACAACCTTGCACCCGGCAAAGAGAATTTCGGCGCGGCGGACCAGCCGTTTCCACGCATGCTCGACCCGAAATATGTGAATGACATCGACGGCGACGAGATCGACTTCGATGGCCCAGGGGGAATGGATCCAATGATCCAGGGCAACTACCAATTGCCCGGAAACGTCGTCGATGCCGACCCGCGTACGATCACCAACCTGATTGCGAACCAGACGATCAACAATCCGGCTGCGGTCACGGCATGGTTCAACAATCCGCTTTCGCTCGACGCGTTCCACGGGCGTTATGGACCAGACGCGATTCCCGTACGGCCGGGCCAGTTGACCGGCGCGCCGAACGAGATCGAACTGGACAATATCGATATCGCCAACATTCCGAACCAGTCGCCCGACATCGGCTTGTCGCCCGGCTTCAACGCCTGGATGACCTTCTTTGGCCAGTTCTTCGACCATGGTCTCGATCTGGTCACCAAAGCCGATAACGGCACTGTCTATATTCCGCTTCAACCCGACGATCCGCTGATCACTCACGGGCCGGACGGCATCGCCGAAAGCGGCGACGAAGTGCCGCCACATCTCGCCTTTATGGCGGTAACGCGTGCAAAGGTCGACGCCAGCGGCAATGCCGAAAATACCACGACACCCTTTGTTGACCAGAACCAGACCTACACCTCACAACCCTCGCACCAGGTTTTCCTGCGCGAGTTCGTTCGCGTGGATATCGGCGACGGCAATGGCCTGGTTACACGCTCGACCGGCGCGCTTCTGGATGGCACAACCGCCGGCGGCTCGCTGAACGGCGCGATTGCGAACTGGGGCGAGGTCAAGGCCCAGGCCCAGACAATGCTTGGCATCAATCTGAACGATTTTGACGTGCACAGCGCGCCGCTTCTGGCGACGGACGCTTATGGCGAGTTCCTTCCTGGCCCGAGCGGCTTTGCACAACTGATCATGTTGCCCGATTTTGACGTAACAGGTCATAACAACCCATGGTACAAAGAGGGCAACCCCAACGGGTCGGTGACGACTGAGGGCGCCTACACGACAGGCCATGCGTTCCTGAACGACATCGCACACCACGCCGCCCCCGGGATGTACGATTCAAATAACGATCATATCCCCGACACCCTTCAAACCGCGGATACAAATCCCGGAGTTGGCGACGACGACGACCCGTCGACCTACGACGACGAAATGCTGAACGCGCACTTTGTCACCGGCGACGGTCGCGGCAACGAGAACATCGCCCTGAGTACGGTGCACTCGGTTTTCCACAGCGAACACAACCGCCTTCTGGAAGCCAACAAGCATACGCTCCTTGAAACTGCCGCTGGCGGCGACGTGAGTTTCCTCAACGAGTGGCTGCTCGTTGATGTCGCGACCGTTCCGACGACGCCGGCGCAGATCGCAGCATTGGTCTGGGATGGCGAACGCCTCTTCCAGGCTGCGCGCTTCGTAACGGAGATGCAGTACCAGCATCTGGTTTTTGAAGAATTCGCGCGGCGCATTCAGCCGGCAGTCGACCCCTTCGTTTTCACCCACTCGCCGGACGTCGACGCTGCGATCGTCGCCGAGTTTGCCCATACGGTCTACCGCTTTGGCCACTCGATGTTAAACGACACGGTCGACCGGCTCGACAACAACCTGCAACTCCTAAACGGTGATACCGACCAAGCGACGCTGGTCGAGGCATTCCTCAATCCGCAGATGTTTATTGCCAGTGGAGCGAACCTTAACGAGGTCATCGGCAACATCGTCCGCGGTGCCACGCTGGATGTTGGCAACGAGATGGATGAGTTTGTCGTCCCTGCACTGCAGAATAACCTTCTCGGCCTGCCGCTTGACCTAGGGGCGATCAACATCGCGCGCGGTCGTGAAAACGGCATCCCGTCCCTGAACGAGGCGCGCAAACAGTTCTATGAGGATTACGGCCTTGCCGATTTGAAGCCTTACACAAGTTGGCTCGACTTCGGCCAGCACATCAAGAACCCGGCCTCGATCGTCAACTTCATCGCGGCCTATGGCACGCATCCGCTGATTAGCTCTGAGGCTACGCTGGAAGGCAAGCGCGGCGCGGCGATGGCGATTGTCATGGGGACAGATCAAACACTGTCGGACGGACGCGTCATTTCCGCGCTGACCGCGCAGCAGAGATCGGATTTCCTGAACGCCAAGGGCGCCTATGCGACGACCGATCTCGGCGGCATGAACAACATAGACTTCTGGATCGGCGGCCTGGCCGAAGAATTGAATGAATTCGGAGGAATGCTCGGCTCGACCTTCAACCTGGTCTTCGAGTTCCAGATGGAAAACCTGCAGATCGGCGACCGGTTCTATTACCTGAGCCGCACGCAGGGCACCAACCTTCTGAACCAGCTGGAGCCCAATACCTTCACTGATCTGGTGATGCGCAACTCGGCGCTTGGCGACGACTATGCGACCCACTTGAACGGCAACCTTTTCGTGACGCCGGACCACATCTTCGAACTCGACCGGGGTATCGCGCAGGCCGATTACAATCCGGATGATCCGAATTCGCTCGATCCGATCCATGACGATCCGTTCCTGCAATTGATCGACCCGAAAGTCGTGCGTGACTATACTGGCGCTAAGACGGTTGCTGTTGGCGCCGATCCGACGAGCTATCCGGCACCCTCTGCTACGAATGGCGGTTTTGAGGCGGATTCCCTTGCCGACGGCGCGCCAGGCGTAACCACGGATGCCTTGGGCAACTACACGGTTGGCTCGCCGACGGGCTGGACGATCGCGAACGGGGTAGGCGGCCTCTTTGCCCCCGCTGCAACGGTCAACGATCCGGGCGGCCACGCAGGCGGGAACGTGGTCTGGCTGCGCGAGGGCGCTGTGCTTGCGCAGAACACCGGCGTCTCGCTAGTGGCGGGCGCCGACTATACGCTGAACTTCAAGGTTGGCGACCGGACTGATCAAAGCTGGCCCGGTGGCACTGTGCGTCTTATGGCAAGCGACGGCGTAAATCCGGCGATCTTGCTTGCGACGCTTGTCCTGCCGGAGCCTGCAGATGGCATGTGGAGCGACGTGTCGCTCATGACAGGTCCGATTGCAAACGCCTATGCCGGTTATACGCTTTCTGTTGAGATCCAACAGGGCGACGGCACCGGTAACCAGATATTGGTGGACGATGTCAGTCTCGCAGCGGACTATTCCGGCTCTGTCGTAATGCATGATGTGGGCGGATACCTAAAATATAGCGGCGGCGAGCATGTCGTCCTTGGCGGAACCGAGGGCAATGATACGCTGATCGGCGACAAAGGCATCGACACGCTTTGGGGCGACGGCGGCAATGACTATCTCAATGGCGGGATGGAATCCGACAACATCTTCGGCGGCGACGGCGATGACATCATCGAGGATCCATTCGGTGACGACGTTCTACGCGGCGAGGGTGGCAATGACGTGATCAGCGCCGGATCGGGTCTTGACCTGATCTTCGGTGGCGAAGGGCAGGACTACATCATCGTTGGCCAGGACGACAAGGAAGCCTTTGGCGACGAGGGCAACGACTTCATCCTTGGCGGCACCGGCAATGACTTCCTGCTTGGCGGCGAAGGCGATGACTGGATCGAAGGGGGCCGGGGATTTGACGTGATCGCGGGCGAAAACTCGGAACTCTTCTTCAACTCTACGATCATCGGTCATGACGTGGCCTGGGGGCAGTCCAATGATCAGGACTACGACCTTGAATCGGGCGACGATATTGCTCTTTCCGGTCCGGGCATCCAGCGTTTCGAGGGAATGTTCGGCTTTGACTGGGCTGCGGCCAAGTATGACGACGCGGGCGTCAAGTTCGACTTCGCCATACCGATCTTCACGACAATCCCGGCCGATATCCTGCGTGACCGGTTTGACCAGGTCGAAGCAGCGTCGGGCTGGATCTACGACGACGTGCTGGACGGCGACGACCGGGGCCACGTCAACGGCGGCTCGTCGGCGCCGGACTCGGTACCAAACGAACTTTTCGCCGATCACTTACTGACTGCCGAGGGCGTAAACCGTATAGACGGCCTGCGCGAACTGCTCGGGGGCAACACGGCCCAAGGCGGTCTGGTGGCCATGCAGTCAATATATGGCGTTAACAACTCGACCTCTTTCCAGAATGGCAACATCCTGATTGGCGGCGACGGCAATGATACGCTGCGCGGTCGAGGCGGCTACGACATTCTGGATGGTGATGCATGGCTCAACGTGCGCATTAAGATCGTGCACAATGGCGTCACCTATTCGGCGGAATCACTGAACACCGACGTGACGGCCGCCGGACAATATGCGGGTCGAGTTTACAATGTGGACACCAATGGCGATCCAGACTTTTCAAGTCCCGCCTTCGGCGGCCGTTCACTGAACTCGCTGATGTTGGACGGCACGATCAACCCCGGCAGCATGAGCATCGTCCGCGAGATCAAGTACGATGACACCAATGTCAGCGGTGCTGGCCGTGATGTCGATACCGCAGTGTTCCAAGGAATGCGGGCGGAATATGATATTGAGGGTATCACCCAGCTGGCGAACGGCAACTACGTTGGCACTGCCCAGGACGTGGACGGCGACGGCTTCATCAAGGTGCGCGACCGCGATACCGGCGCCGTTGGCGCAACGGTTATCCAGATCATCGATGGCGTGCCGACCGAGGTGACGCTGAACAGCCGCGGAGCGCTGACCGATGACATCGATCTGCTCAAGAACATGGAACAGCTCCAGTTCGCCGACCAGACGATCGTCGTCGGCATACCCGCGAACAGTCTTGCCATTGGCACGGTGACAATCGACGATCCAACGCCGATCGTGGGTCAGGTGCTGACGGCGACGCTATCGGGCTTCGCTGATGCGGATGGCATCCCGCTTGATGCCAGTGGCCTGCCCGTTGGGCTCAACTTCGAATGGCAGACGACCGAGGTTGGCAGCAATGCCGGCTGGACCACGATCCAGACCAGCCTCACTTACACCGTGCGTCCGGTCGATCCGGGTCATATCCTGCGCGCCGTGGCGGTGTTTAAGGACAGCGCCGGCACGACCGAACGAATCTTTTCCGCCCCGACCGACGATCCGACGAGGCCCTTCAGTGTCAACGAAAACAGCGCCAGCGGCACCGTTGTCGGTCTACAGATCCCGTTCAGCGTCGATTACGATCCGCAGTCGATCAACGGCCAACCCCCGGCTGACGTCGATCTGACGACGCTGCACCACGAGATCGACCCGGCCAATAGCGCCGGTGGCCGCTTCACGGTCATCCCGAACGGCGTTGATATCAACAACTTCCCGCGCTACTCGCTGGTAGTCGATCAAGGCGGTGCTGGTCCCCTGAACTACGAGGCGGGCGTGCACACCAACGCCAATCAGTCCCACCAGAACCCCGACAACCAGTATCAAGTCGTCATCAACTCTTATGACGCACCCGGCGGCACACTCGTTGCCGTGCGCCAGTTCACGGTGCTCCTGAACGATGTGGAGCCGGAGCTTGTTGCAATCGCGCCGGCGCTGGACCTGACCGGGAATGTCATCGGCAACGTCGCCGATGACTTCAGCCCGGCCGCTTATAACGGCAACGACGATAGCGCCAACTGGGCCGGCAACTGGATCGAATCCGGCGACGGCGCGGGCAGTCCCAACGGCGGCGACATCCAGATCACGAATTACCTTGGCGAAAGTGTGCTCAACTTCAATCCGGGTGCTGCCACAAATGACAGCATCGCCCGGGCGGTCGATCTGACCGGGGCGACCTTGGCCACTCTCAGCTTCAACTGGCTCGACCAGCTTGCCGATGCAGGCGAGGATATTATCGTCGAAGCCTATAACGGCACGGTGTGGCAAACCGTCGGCACGCTCCTTGGTAGCGGAACCGACTTCCAGAACAACACCTTCACCGCCAACCTGACGCCGGCACAGATCGGCGCGCACAGCGCCGTCCGGTTCCGGATGTCCGGCACGCTCGACTCCTCTTTCTTTGGACTCATCAACGAGAATTACTACATCGACAACGTCAACATCGCCTTCACCAAGCCGGGCCTGCCGGGGAACAACTTCACGACGACATTCACCGAGGATGGCGACGCTGTAACGATCGCTTCCGGCCCGACGATCACCGACCCGGACAGCGCGGTGCTGCTGTCGGCGACTATCAAGCTGACGAATGCACAAGCCGGGGACACTCTGAATGTTGGGGCACTTCCGGCGGGAATGGGGTCGATCCTCGATCCGACGGTGCCGGGCGAGGTCACACTCTATCTGACCGGCATCGCGTCGGCCGCAGTCTATCAGGCGGCGATCCAGGCGGTGACCTATCAGAACACCTCGCAGAACCCGAACCCGACTGCGGGCGCTTCACCGCGCGTGATCGAGGTGTCGGTCCATGATGGTCAGGTCGACAGCAATGTCGCGACGACCACCATCATCGTGAACTCGAGCAACGACGCGCCCGACGCAATGAATGACGCCGTCGTTACGAACATCACGGGCGGCAGCCCGATCGTGGTTCCCGAATGGGCGCTTCTGGCCAACGACGTGGATCCCGATAGCGTGATGGACGTGACGGCGGTTTCCGCGGCGAACGGCATCAGCAACCTGTCTCTTGCCACCAATCCCGGATCAGTGACGTTCAACGACACTGGCGTTCTCGGCGGCTCGTTCGCCTACACGGCCAGCGTCGGTTCTCTGACCGACAATGCCTCGGTCAGCGTCACCAGCGTCACCCCGAACGGCAACCTGACCGAAGACTTCAGCTCAACCAGCTACACTGCGGATGACGGTGCCTGGACCGAAAACTGGGTTGAAAACGATCCCGGACCTGGCAGCGATATCCAGATCACCGGCGGACGGTTGAACTTCGACAGCGGCACCGACGGTGGCGAATGGATTTCGCGCGCCGCAAATCTCGAAGGAGCGACAGCCGCGACGTTGAGCTTCGCCTACGAAGACGACAACCTGGGCGCGGGGCAGAACGTCGTGGTCGAGGTATGGAACGGTACCGGCTGGGACATTCTCGGCACGCTTGGTAGCACCA
The DNA here is from genome assembly GCA_037968535.1 of Paracoccaceae bacterium. Taxonomy (GTDB): domain Bacteria; phylum Pseudomonadota; class Alphaproteobacteria; order Rhodobacterales; family Rhodobacteraceae; genus JAHEAO01. The sequence continues at coordinate 1,860 of JBBKVT010000214.1, read as the reverse complement.
CCATGAACGGTAACGGCAATTTCTCGGCGGCTCTGAACGCTAGCCAGATCGGCGCGCATACCGAGATCCGCTTCCGCGCCGAAGGTGACGGCAACAACTGGGATGGCGGCGACAACTTCTACATCGACAACGTCAACATTGCCTTCGCCAAACCGGGGCTTTCCGGCGGGGGAGGCAACCAGATCCTGGTCGGCGACGCAGCGGGGACGAACGTGTCCGGCGGAACCGGGGATGACGTCATACTTGCCGGTGGCGGCGACGACAACATCGTGTGGAACGCCAACAATACCGGCGCAACGGATGGCCACGATTTCGTCGATGGCCAGGACGGTAACGACACCTTCACCATCAATGGAAATGACGACGACGAAACCTACCGCGTCTACTCGATTGCGGCCGCGCTTGCGGCAGGCCTGACCGGCCTTCGGGCGAACGCAGAAATCGTTATCACCCGCGATGTTGACGGCGGTGATCCGACCAATGCCGACATCATCGCAGAGTTGGCGAACGTCGAGGAAATCATCATCAACACCGGACCGGGGACTGATACCGTCATTCCGCTTGGTGACTTCGATCCAACCAACCTGGACTATAATACGATCCGCGTGAACGGTGGCGTTGGTGATGACACAGTCGATATCTCGGGCCTGACCTCAGACCATCGTGTCGTGCTGACGACGAATGGCGGCAACGACCGGATCGTAGGTGGTGATCGTCCGCAAGACATGATCGTGACGCCGGCGGGGCAAGAAGCGGAGGGCGAGAGCGAAACGCCAACCGCGGCCGCCCCGTCAGACACCGCATCTGCAGGTGGCGCCGTTCCAGCGCCGGTGTCAGCGGCTGTAGTCGGTGCGCCCCTGTACGGTACATCGGCCGCAGAAACGATCACCGGGACCGATCTTGGCGAAACCATCGCGGCCAAGGAGGGTGACGATATCGTCTTTGCTGGCGGCGGCAATGACAACGCATTCGGCGGCGATGGCCACGACATGCTGTTCGGCGACGACGGCAACGACCGCATCTTCGGCGACGGCGGCAACGACTTCGTCAGTGGCGGCAAAGGCAACGACACCGTATTCGGGGGCGAAGGCGATGACCGCTTCGTGGCCGAGGCCGGTGACGGCAACGACAGCTACTACGGCGACGGCATGGCTGGTGGGTCGGGCACCGATACGCTCGATATGTCGGCGATCACTGCCAACATCAGCGTCGATCTCGGCAACGGCCACATGAACCGCGGCAGTGTCTATAGCAGCGAGAGCGGTCACGACACGATCTGGAACGTCGAGAATGTCATCACTGGTTCTGGGGACGACCTGATCACGGCCAGCAACGCGGTCAACGTGATTGATGGAGGCAGCGGCAATGACATCTTCCGCTTCAACTCCGCCGCGGCAGCTGATGGCGACACGATTGCGACCTTCCAGCCTGGTGACAAGATCGACTTCAGCGGGTTCGATGCGAACGATGCCATTGGCGGACAGCAAAGCTTCACTCTGGTATCGGGTGCCTTCTCCGACTCAGGCCAACTCATGGTGACCCAAGAGCAGCGTGACGACGACACCTATACCGTCGTTACGGACAATATCAGCGGATTGGATACCTCTTCATTTGTTTGGCACCACACCAGATACCCGGCCAGTCAGCGCTGCAGACCGGGTAGAAACTTGAGCCATCTGCCAGAAAGAATTCAGACGGAACACGCGGAGGACAGCCGCGATCGTAGATTCGCCGATGCCTGCCAACCACAACCCTGACGAACATAGAATTTTGATTGTTCCCATTTCGGTGGTATTCTTCACCTTATTTTAGAGCTGACCAATTGTGGAAGAGGGTATTCGAATGTCGCATCGAGTCCGC
>JBBKVT010000213.1:0-7075 GCA_037968535.1 Paracoccaceae bacterium | reverse complement strand
GATGGCTCGAAATCCTATTACTACGGCGACGGAACCTACAATTACACCTATGTCGATGGCGGCGAGGAATGGAGCGGCACCTACAGCCTTGCCGCGCACGGCAAGGTCTGCGTCCAGCTAGATGTCAGCGGATCGCGCTGCGACACCTACGTCCTGTCGGGCAACCGTCTGGTGCTGATCATCAAGGACGGAACCCGGTTTCCCGTGCGCAGCCAGTCCGCGCTGGACTGACACGGATCGGGCACCCTGACGCATTACCACCAGCCATGCATCAGGGCCTGAGCGGCTTGGGCCGCGCTGGATCTACCTCACAACTTCTTCAGCAATTCCGCCGTCGGCCAGGCATCGGCGGGCATCCCGAGCCGCACTTGTTCCTTCTGCACCGCCTCACGAGTCTTTTCGCCAAGGATGCCGTCGATCGCCCCGACATCATGGCCCCGCCCCGCCAGTTGCTTCTGCAGCGCCTTCATCTGACCGTCCGACAATCCCGGCTCTGGATTGCCGGCATCAAACACCGGCGCGCCTTCCAGTCGCGTGGCAAAGTAGGCGGCGGTCGTCACGTAGACGAAGCTCTTGTTCCACTCGAAATAGACGCTGAAGTTCGGATAGGCCAAAAACGCGGGCCCCTTGCGCCCCATCGGCAACAGGACCGAGGCGCGCAGATTGCCCGGTCCCAATTTGCCCGAGCGGGGACGCACACCCTGCTTGGTCCATTCGTTCACGCTCAGCGCCGTGTTCAACCCGGTCTTCGACCAGTCAAGGCCCGGCGGCACCACGATTTCCTGCAACCACGGCTCGTTCGCGCGCCAGCCCAGCCCGCTCAGCATTTTGCCGCCCGACATCAGCGCATCGGCGGGGGAGGTCTTCAGGTTGACGTGGCCGTCACCATCCCCATCGACACCGTTGCGAAGAATGTCCTCGGGCAGCATCTGCACCATGCCGATCTCTCCGGCCCAGGCGCCTTTCGTCGTCGCCGGGTCGAAATCGCCGCGCTCGAAAAGCTTCAGCGCGGCGAAGATCTGCGGCCGGAACAGGTGCGGGCGGCGGCAGTCATGCGACAGCGTCAGCAGCGAATTGAGCGTGTTGAAATTGCCCTGCACCTGTCCGTAATCGGTTTCCAGCGCCCAGAACGCCAGGAGGACCCCCCGCGACACGCCATAGCTGCGCTCGACCGCGTCGAAAACGCTGTCATATTTCTGCGCATTGCGCTTGCCGTTGTCGATTCGGTTCTGGCTTATCACCCGGCGCGAGAAATCGACGAAGCTCATCTGGAAGATGCCCTGCGACCGATCAGCCTTGATGACGCTGGGATCCTGCCGGGCATTGGCAAAAAACCGGTCGACATTGGCTGCGGAATGACCGCGCGAGGCGGCTTCTTGCTTCAGACCGCCGATGAAACCGGAAAACGGCCCGCCGCAGCCGGACTGGGCAAAGGCCGGGGACGCCATGGCCAGAGCGACGGCAAGGATGATGGGCAAACGCATGAAACCTCCAGGAAAGACTTCCGGCAGGTTAGCAGGACCGCCGGGTCACGCAACCGCCAGAACGACGACAATTCCAAGCGCCAGCGCCCAACTGCGCCAGAGCGCCGCGTTGGCTGCCTCGACATCCGCCGCATCCAGATCGCGGCGGCCATCAGGGTTGACGAACGGAAACTCGCGCGGCTGGCCGTCGTAGCTGCGCGGACCTGCCAGCGCGACGCCAAGCACCGCGGCCATCGCGGCTTCGGGCCAGCCCGCGTTCGGAGACTTGTGAAAGGCGGCGTCGCGGCGAACCTGTCGTCCGATGTCGAATCGAAGGTGCGCAGTAGCGATCAGCACGGCAGTCAGTCGGGCGGGGATCCAGTTCAGGAAATCGTCAAGCCGTGCGGCGGCCCAGCCAAAGTCCGCATGCCGCGCGGTCCGGTAGCCGATCATGCTGTCGGCGGTGTTGACCAACTTGTAGGCCAGCATCCCCGGCAGCCCGAACAGCAGGAACCAGAACACCGGCGCGATCACACCGTCCGAGAAATTCTCGGCGGCACTTTCTATCGCCGAACGCGCGACGGCGGCCTCATCCATCGCCGCGGTATCGCGGCTGACGATCCGGGCGACAGCGGCGCGCCCGGCGGGCGGCGACAGCCGCAGGCCGTCAGCGACCGCGCGCACATGGCTTGTCAGGCTGCGCTGGGCCAGCAGGATCGCCGCCGCTAGCACCTCAAGAACCGGACCGAACGGCAGCGCGGCGGTCCCCATGCCAAGCGCCACGGCGGCAATCACCAGGGCGGCGATCGTCGCGATGCCTGCCAGCTTGCGCCGCTCGCCCCGGTTGAAGCGTTGGTCTGCCCAGTCGATCACGCGGCCCATCAGCACGGCGGGATGGGGCAGGCGTTTCCAAAGCCAGTCGGGTTCGCCGAACAAAGCGTCGAGGATCATGGCGACGAACAGAATCGCGGCGAGTGTCATAGCGCGGCTTCCAGCTGTCCCCAGCGGTCCGGGGCGGGCAGGCCGAGCCGCAGCCAGGTCTTGGAATAGGGGAAGATGCGCGACCAGATACGGCGCTTCGCAAGACGGTCCTGCCATGCCTTAGCGTCGTCCACGGCGTACAGCCGGAACAGGTCGGTGCCGCCGACAAGTTTCCCGTGCGGCGCCATCAGCGCGTCCAGCCTGGCGGCATCGAAGGCGAGCCGTTTGCGTGTCTCTGTTGCCCATTCGGTATCACCAAGGGCGCGAGCCCCGATCGCCAGCGCCGGACCAGACACTGGCCAGGGGCCCAGCAGATTGGTGAGGGCGGGATAGTCGATCTCGACGCTCTCATGTTCCTTCGGTAGTGCGTCGTTCGGTCTTTGACACTGTTCGCTTTGCCGCAAACTATCCGGATGACCAATCGCAAAGCCCAGCCGCAATCCGGCAAGGCCCCAGAACTTGCCGAAGCTTTTCAGAATCAGCACGCCGGGGTCGGCGGCCTTCCCGACAAAGCTGCGTTCCGGCATGACGTCGCAGAAGCTTTCGTCGATGATGGTGAATCCGCCGCTCTGGAAGAACGACGGATCGGCAAGTCGTCCGTCGGGATTGTTGGGATGAACAAAGACCTGCACGCTCGCCGCGTCGTCGGGAGAGTCGGTCACCAACCAATCCTGACTTTTGAACGCGGCCGCATGTTCGTTATACGTTGGACCCGGAATATGGACGACTTCCTGCAGTCGCAGCGCGGGGATCCGCGCGATCAAAGCCGAAGCACCGGGTGCCGCGATGATCTGTGCCGCGTCCGGCACCTGCCAGAATCCGCGCGCGGCGTCGAGCACGTGGTCCATTGCCGCCCGATCCGGTAAAGCAGTCCAGGCCCCGGGCGGGATGTCCCCAACCGGATAGGGCACCGGGTTGATCCCGGTCGAAAGATCCAGCCAGTCGGCGCGGCTGCCGCCGAAACGGGCTGTCGCCGCATCCAGCCCGCCGCCGTGGTCCCGCGCCCGGCTCATTCCTCGGGCAGCGGTGGGTGACGGGTGACGAAGTGGCCTTTGACGCCTTCCGGCCATTGCCGGTATGGCACCTGGCCCGACCCAGTCCCCGCATGCAACGTGGCATAGGCGACGATGGCTTCGGCTGCGTCACGGTCCGGCGCGAAATTGCCGATTGTGTAACACAGCTTGCCCGCCGCCTGAATCGCGACGTTACAGCCGTGGCTGCACCCCATCAGGCACGAAACCCGCCGGGTCCGCACTGGCGCGTCCACCGCCGCGGCTTCGATCAGCACGGCCAGCGCCTCGCCATCCGTCTGCCCGGTCGCCTCGGCCGTCCAGCCGTCGCGTTTGCAGGTGTCGCAGATGGTTATCCAGGTGGTCATGGCAGTGCCCTTCAGGTATTTCGCCCATTGAGCGGATTCGAGCCGAAGACGCAACAGCTCCCCGGAAGTTAACGAAGTTCACGCAAACGTTAATTCGTTATTAACGATTTCGGAGCAGTTTTGCGGTTAGGGAATGGTTATTGAAATAGTGCCCCGAACGGGGAGCCGAGGAACAATGCGAGTATTGATAGTTGAAGGCAACCCGGACCTGGGGTGGGTCTGGCGCCGCCACCTTGAACGGCGTGGCTGCAAGGTCACGCTGGCCCATACCCAAACCGAAGCCGTCGAGGTTATCCGCGAACAGGATGTCGACATCATCATCCTGAACCTGATTCTCGACGATGGCAGCGCGTTCGCGATCGCCGATTTTGCGAGTTACCGCAGCCCGAAGGCCAAGGTCATCTTCACAACCAACAGCAACTTCTTTGCCGACGGTTCGATCTTCCAGCACATCCCCAACGCCTGCGCGATGATGCCCGCCGAACTGCCGCTCGACGATCTGTCGGCACTCGTCGAACATTACGGGGTCGCCCACTAGCCCCGACCATGCGGCACGGTCCAGTCCGTCACCGGGTTGGTCGGAATGATCCGGTGCGGATTGATGCTGTCGTGGCTGTAATAATAGTGCCGCACGATATGCGCGAAATTGACGGTCCCGGCCACATCGCTGGTCTGGTAAAGCTCGCGGGCATAGGCCCAGAGGTTCGGGTAATCGACAAGCCGGCGCCGGTTGCACTTGAAATGAGTGTGATAGACCGCGTCGAACCGGGCCAGCGTGGTAAAAAGCCGCCAGTCCGCCTCGGTCAGTCGGTCGCCCACCAGATAGCGATGCCCGCCAAGACGCTGCTCCAGCCAGTCCAGACTGTCGAAAAGCGCGTGCGCCGCTTCGTCATAGGCCGCCTGGCTGGTGGCAAAACCGGCCCGGTAGACGCCGTTGTTCACGGTGGAATAAACCCGCTCGTTCACCGCCTCGATCTCGTCGCGCAAGGGGCCGGGCCAGTAGTCGTTTGTGTTGCCGGTCAGGCCGTCGAAGGCCGAATTGAACATCCGGATGATCTCGGCGCTTTCGTTCGACACGATCGTGCCCCGCGCGCCGTCCCACAACACCGGAACCGTCACCCTGCCGGTATAGGTCGGGCTGGCCTTCAGATAAACCTCGCGCAGATACGCCAGCCCCAGCAACGTATCGCCGGTCGCGCCTGGAAAATCGCGCGCGAAGGTCCAACCGTCGGTCAGCATGTCGGGATGCACGACGGACACCGCGATATGTTCCCCCAGCCCTTTGAGCTTGCGAAAGATCAGCGTCCGATGCGCCCAGGGACAGGCCAGCGAGACATAGAGGTGATAGCGCCCCGACTCGGCCGCGAACCCGCCTGCGCCCCTCGGACCTGCGCTGCCATCCGGTGTGACCCAGTTGCGAAAGCTGGTGTCGGGCCGCTGGAAACTGCCGCCGCTCTTGCTGGTGTCGGACCCGTCGGTCACCCATTCGCCGTCGATCAGCTTGCCCATGTCACGCTCCTTTGGTTGCCGCATGACTTAGGCCGAATGGCCCCGCGCGAAAACACCGCGCGTGGCGCAGCGGCCCTGCGCCGATGCACAGACTGCCCCGGTGTCGGTTTCCCCCGCCGCCGCGCCGCTATTTCCGTTGCGCCCCACCGCACCGGCCCCTATACGCGAAAAAGGACGAAGCCCGGTCAGGGCCAGAGAGGTTGGCAGCACGAGGATTGACCCAGACGGGGATCCGAATGCAGCGTCGTCGAAGGATACGCCTTTGCCTCTTTGGCGCCGAACCGGCCCGGATGAAAGGACGTAGCATGAAACCACTTCTGATCGCTGTTGCACTGGTCTGGGCGAATGCCGCCAGGGCAGACCCCGGCCACCTGGCCGATGTCGCGGGTCACAATCACTGGGTCGCGGGCGCCGCGATCGGGGCCGCGATCGCGATGGGCGTCTGGGGCGTGCTGAAAGACCGGCGCAAAAACCGCACCGCAGAGGTCGCGACCGCCGGCTCTGACGAAACCCAAGGGGCCTGAGGCATGACCAAGATCGGGGTGATGATCTGCGGCCACGGGTCCCGGTCGCAAGCTGCGGTGGATGAATTCGCCGTGCTGGCCCGCAAGCTGCCAGCCTACCTGCCAAGCGAATGGGAAACCGACTACGGCTATCTGGAATTCGCCAACCCGGTGATCCGCGACGGTCTGGACCGGCTGCGCGGCAAGGGCTGCGAACGGATCCTTGCGGTGCCCGGAATGCTGTTCGCCGCGATGCACGCCAAGAACGACATCCCGACTGTGCTCAACACCTATGCCGCCGCGAATGACGTGCCGGTCAGCTATGGCCGCGAACTGGGCGTCGATCCCAAGATGATCGCCGCCGCCGGCGCGAGGGTGCAAGAGGCCGTCGACCGCGCCAATGCCGAACTCGGCGACCTGCCACTGTCCGAGACCTGTCTTGTGGTGATCGGCCGCGGTGCAAGCGACCCCGATGCCAATGCCAACGTGTCCAAGATCGCGCGTATGCTGTGGGAAGGCATGGGCTTTGGCTGGTGCGAAACAGGCTATTCCGGCGTGACCTTCCCGCTGGTCGAACCCTGCCTGCAACACGTGGCGCGGCTGGGCTACAAACGCGTTATTGTGTTCCCGTATTTCCTGTTCACCGGGATTTTGATCGACCGGATCTACGGCTTTACCGATCAAGTCGCTGGCGAACATCCGGACATCGACTTCGTCAAGGCGGGCTATTTGAACGATCATCCGCTGGTGCTGGAAACCTTCGCCGAACGGATCACCGAACAGGTCGGCGACGTGCCGCCACCCAATTGCGCGATGTGCAAATACCGGGTGCAGGTGCTGGGCTTCGAGGCCGAGGTCGGCGCGGTGCAGGAAAGCCATCACCACCATGTCGAAGGTCAGGGGGCGTCGGCGCCGGGATCGAACGTGGCCGATTGCACGCTCTGCGATACGTTCTGCACCGGCGAATGCCGACTGGACGTAGCAGCGCACGACCACGCGCATCACCACCACGACCATGACCACGATCATGACCACGCCCACGGCCATGACCACCACCACAATCACGATCACCAGCACGCCGTATATCCCCATGCGCATCATCCGCACGGTCCGGAAAGCGCCCGAAGGAAGAAGCCGTGAACGATCTTTCTGCGAAAGATCGTGCCTGCGGCGCGAGTATTTCGGAACAAAAGAAGGCAGGCCGATGCGCCCCTATCTGAAAGATCCGTCCGCGATCTACG
>JBBKVT010000212.1:0-4709 GCA_037968535.1 Paracoccaceae bacterium | reverse complement strand
CCCTCCTTGCCGGACGGATAGTCGCTGGGCGCGTGGTGGACGGCATTTACCGAACTGTCGGGGAACGTCTTCGCGTAAAAGCGGGCCGCCGCTTCGGCATCCTTGTCGTACCAAAGGCAGATCGTATTCTTGGCATTGGTCATGGCTTTTCCTTTCGCCTCTGTTGCCGGTTCAAATCAGGTCGCGCACTCGGGCCGCAGGTTTGCTCCGCACTCAATAATGCGCGTCGAACGTAAAACGTGCCAGCGCCCTCCCCCGTTCCGCCGCCAATGTTCGGTTGAGCAAGTTTGAGCCGATGTTGGACCCGCGCCCAATCACACCGCCTCGATCAACTCCGCCCCGCGCGCCCGGTTCGAGTTCACCTTCGGATCGACCCGATAGAACTCCAGCGCATCCTCGGGTGCTGCGTGCATCAGCGCCGCCGCGCCTTTGCCGTCCTCGCCGAGCCAGAGCGGCCAGTCACCCTGCGCCACGATGACCGGCATCCGGTTGTGGATCGTCGCCATCTTATTATTGGCCGCCGTGGTGAGGATCGCGCAGGTGGTCAGCGGTTCGCCGTCCTTTTCCCATGTCTGCCAGATACCGGCGAATGCAAGGATGTCTCCCTTGGCGGGGTGGATGAACCACGGCAACCGGTTGTCGGCTTCGTCCTTGGTCCATTCGTAAAAGCCGCTGGCCGGGATCAGGCAGCGTCGATCGCGAACGGCGGATTTGATGGCGGGCATTACAGCGATGGTTTCAGCGCGGGCGTTGATCAAAAGCGGGCCATCGCTTGGGGTCTTGTACCAGAACGGCAGAAATCCCCAGCGCATCGCCCGCAAGTGCCGGGTGCCATCGTCGCTGGTCACGGTGTGGATCTGCGTCGTTGGGCAGACGTTGAAATTGGGAATATCGGGCAGGTCGTTGGCGGGCGTGGCGTCAAACAAGGAAGCCATCGCCTCGTCGGGCAGGGTCAGGGCAAAGCGTCCGCACATGACGCGAACTTAGCGCCGCTGGCGGCATCTGGAAAGATGCTCGGCTATTGTCGCGGACACGTTGCATTGGTAGCACCGGTTGACCAGTTAAAGGGAACGCCGATGCCCGTCATAACCGAGATCGCCGACCTGAAGCGGCTCTACAAACGCCGCGTGCCCAAGATGTTCTACGATTACGCCGAAAGCGGATCGTGGAGCGAGCAGACGTTCCGCGAGAACACATCGGACTTCGACCAGATCAGGCTTCGTCAGCGCATCGCCGTCGACATGGCGGACCGCACCACGCGCACCAGGATGATCGGTGAAGATGTCGCCATGCCCGTCGCGCTGGCCCCTGTCGGACTGACGGGGATGCAAAGCGCCGACGGCGAGATCAAGGCTGCGCGCGCGGCCGAGAAATTCGGGGTTCCGTTCTGCCTGTCCACGATGTCGATCTGTTCGATCGAGGATGTCGCCGAGAACACGACAAAGCCGTTCTGGTTTCAGGTCTACACGCTGAAGGACGACGACTTTATGCAGCGTCTGATGGACCGGGCGAAAGCGGCAGGCTGTTCGACCATCGTCATTACCGTCGATCTTCAGGTCATGGGACAGCGGCACAAGGACATCAAGAACGGGCTGTCCGCGCCGCCAAAGCTGACGCCTGCCTCGGTCCTCGACATGATGACCAAGGTTCCCTGGGGTCTGGAAATGCTTCAGACGAAGCGCCGGTCCTTCGGCAACATCGTCGGTCATGCGAAAGACGTCTCCGATCCCTCGTCGTTGTCGTCGTGGATTGCCGAGGCGTTCGATCCCTCGCTGAATTGGGATCGCATCAAGGTTCTGATGGGCATGTGGGACGGCAAGGTCGTGCTGAAAGGTATACTCGACGTCGAGGACGCCAGGAAAGCTGCGGACCTCGGCGCCGACGCCATCGTGGTCTCGAACCACGGCGGTCGGCAGCTTGACGGCGCGCTCAGTTCGATCCGCATGCTGGAGCCGATTGTCGAGGCAGTCGGTGACAAGGTCGAGATCTGGCTCGATTCGGGGATTCGTTCGGGTCAGGACGTGCTGAAGGCGCTGGCACTGGGGGCCAAGGGCACGATGATCGGGCGATCATGGGTCTATGGTCTGGGGGCGATGGGCGAAACGGGCGTCACGCGGGCGCTTGAGGTCATCCACAAAGAGCTCGATACGTCGATGGCGCTTTGCGGGCGGCGCGACATCGAAACGGTCGATCGCGATATTCTGCTGGTGCCAAAGGGCTTTTCCGGCGAATGGGAGTGAGTCGGCATTTCGATATGGAAACAATGGATTGATTTCAGACGAATCGTCGCCGGATGATGCAAAGATGTCGCGTCTCGAGCCGCAAAACAGCCCGTTTCCAGCCATGTTATTGCCGCAATTACCGAGCGCGCGTATATGTGGCGCATGATCAGTTGCATTCATAATCAGTTTCTCGCGACGGCCCTGACCGTCTGTCTGACGGTCGTACCGACCGCCGGTGCGTTTGCCGACGTTCATGTGTCGGCCAGCGAAACCTCGGAATTTCCAGCCGAAACGGCAGCAATCGTTGCCGCGACGACTGCGTTGTTCGATGCGGTCGAGGGCAACGCCCAGCGCGCGCCCGAGATTCGCCCGATCATTGGCGGCATTGCCACTCCGGCCAGTCTCGCGCTTGAAACCAGCAAGACGGCGGCGCTCAATTTGCGCGGCCCGGTTCGTCATCTGACGGGGTATCGCATCAGTTGGTATCCGGTCGATCGCTTCCTTGGCGCCGTCGATTTCATGGGCACCTGGGACGGCAACCGCAATCTGGTTTGTGGCTATGTGACCTGGGATCTCAGCGATCCGGACACGCCGGTTCTGGACCGGATCGTCGCGAATTACATTGATGTCAGTGCTTTGTCGGACGCCACACCGGCCGACGCCCACCAGCAATTGCTGACCGCCAACTGCGCTTATGGTGAGATCGACCCGAACTTCACGGTCTTTGAACCGGCGAACTGATCAGACCGCAGCAGGCGACGCAGCCAACCGCTGCCTGAACAGCCACAAGTTGACAATCGACACCACCAGTATCGCCGCGCCGATCTGAAACGTGACGGCGGCGTCACCGGCGCGCTCCGACAGCCATCCGGCAATGGTCGGGACGATCATCATGGCCACGTAGTAGATCGCAAAGAACACGCCCATCCCAAGCGCCCGCGTCTCAGCCGACAAGACCAGCGACGGCATCGCCACAACCGGCCCGACACAGAAACCCGCACCCAGCCCCATCAGGGCGATAGTTGCAGGCACCAGTCCCGCAGGTGCGACAAGCGAAAAAAGCAGCAATCCCGCGAAACTCGTCAGGCTCAGATAGATCACCGTGAACGGACGCCCTGAACGGTCGGCCGCGATGCCGCCAAGCGGCACCGAAATCGCCATGGCGATCAGGAAACCGCTCGTGATCGAGCTGGCTTCGATCAGGGTCCAGCCGCGCGCGTTCAGCAGCGTCGGCCCGAACCCAACGACTAGGATCGCCGCCGCGTTGAACAACGCCCAGACCATCCCCGACGTGACCAAGGCATAAAACGGCAGCGGCGCGCTGGTTTTGGACACGGCCGGGGCAACCGCGCCTTCCGGCACGCGGTAGTGGGCAATGAACAAAAGCGCCGCCAACAGGATGATCGACAGCGTGATCAGCGACGCCGCCGTCAGGCCGCCCCCTAATGCCACCGCTGGCAGGATCAGAAGCGCCGCCGCAATACCGATGGGCCAGGAATTGACGAAGATCGCCATCGCGGTCGAAATCTCGCGGCCGGCAAACCAGTCGACCACCAGCTTCGCCATCAGCACATTGATCGCGACACCACCGATCCCGGCAATCACGCGGCCCGCCAACACCGCCTCCCAACTGCCGCCGAACCCCGACAGGATACCGCCCAGCAACATCAGCGCGAAAGCAGCCCAGATGACGCGGATCTCGCCGAAGCGCGCCGCGAAAGCCCCGCCGGGGATTGCGATGATCGCGCCGGGGGCAAGGTAAAGCCCGATCAGAAGGCCGATGTCCGCAAGCCCGGCGCCATATGTCTCGGAAATCACCGGAGCAAGTGCGGCAACCGTCTGATACTGGAACGCCATGGTGACGCGGGCGAAGAACAGAACAGCGAGAATTGACCAGCGACTGCGCATATTGGATAAGTCCTTTATCGCAGTAGTCCGCGATGGCGGCGGCTTGGCAATCTCAAATCGCGCGATGATCACGCGGCTCGGTTTTCCCCTTCCCTTCCCGCACCATCCCCGCTATAGCGCGGCCTTCGCGAGGCGGACACCCTTGGAGGCCGCCTGCTAACATTGGAGAACGACTATGGCTGGTGAGATCCCTGATCTTCACGCCGTGGTACGGACGGGGACAGGCAAGGGGGCCGCTCGTCAAGCTCGCCGTAATGGCGACGTACCAGGCATTGTTTATGGCGGTGGCGTCGATGCGCTTCCCATCAACATCCCCTACAACGAACTCTACAAGCGTCTGAAAGCGGGCCGTTTTCTGGCGACTCTCTTCAACATGAAGGTCGACGGGCACGACGACGTCCGGGTAATCTGCCGCGATGTCCAGCGCGACGTCGTCAAGGACCTGCCGCGTCACGTCGACTTCATGCGCCTGAAGCGCAACTCGAAGATCGCGCTGTTCATTCCGGTCGAGTTTGTCGATCACGAAGAAGCGCCCGGTCTCAAGAAGGGCGGCGTTCTGACGGTTGTGCGTCCCGAGGT
>JBBKVT010000211.1:0-15206 GCA_037968535.1 Paracoccaceae bacterium | reverse complement strand
GCACCATGACACCGGTCGGAGAACTTTGCGCGACCCGACCTTCCGGCCCATATTCCTTGAAGAGCCGCGACACCACGCGGTCTCGGCGGCGCAGCCAGAAATTGGCCTGTGCCGACCACATGGCGGAAACGGTCGAAGCGGCCGCGCCGATGACGCGGGGAAGGAAACGGCGGTAGGTCCAGTCGGTATCCAGGTTGATGGCGCGGATCTCGGGCGGATGAATGCCGGTGCGCATCAACACTCCAAATGCCAGCAATGCGAACAGCAGCAATTGCAGTTGTCCGACGACATGACCCATTGTGTAGGGATGAAATTCTACCTCGTAGGGCAAAATAGCGTAGAGCGGATCAGGATAGACGCCAATGAAGATGCAGAGGAACGCCGTGATGCCCATCGCCAGCAGCATGTGCCGCGGCGCCTCGGCAGGACGCAAACCACTGTCGTGAGCGAAGAAGGTAAAATAGGGGATCTTGATGCCCGAATGTGACAGAACACCTGCCGAGGCAAAGACCAGCGCCGCCCAGACGAACGGGTATTGACCCGCGCCCGCTTCATCGAGGATCAGAGATTTCGTGACAAATCCGGAAAATAGCGGGAAGGCCGAAATCGAGGCCGCGCCTACGAGGCAGAATATCGCGGTCAGAGGCATGGTCCGGTACAGGCCGCCCAGTTCGGATGCCTTCGACGTGCCCGTGCGATACAACACCGCGCCGACACTCATGAACAGAAGTGCCTTGTAGAGGATGTGGGCGAACGCGTGCGAAGCCGTGCCGTTCAACGCCATTTCAGTGCCGATCCCGATGCCTACGACCATGAAGCCCAATTGGTTGTTCAGGCTGTAAGCCAACACCCGGCGCAGATCATTCTCGATTTCGGCGAAGAAAATTGGGAACAGCGTCATGATGGTGCCGATGTAGATCAGGATCTCGGTTCCTGCGAAACCGCGGGCCAGAGCGTAGACGGCGAGCTTGGTGGTGAAAGCCGACAGGATCACCGTGCCAGTGACCGTCGCCGCCGGATAACTGTCCTGCAACCAGTTATGCAACAACGGGAAGGCGCATTTGATGCCGAAGGACAGGAATATCAACCAAGTGGCCGGCGAGCCAAGCGTCATCGTCTCAAATGCTGTTGAGCCCGTTTCTCGATAGTAAAGGATGACCCCCGCCAAGAGGATTACGCCAGATCCAATCTGTACGATCAGATAGCGCATCCCTGTGTGATAGGCGCCCTGCGTCCGCCGCGCCCAGATCAGAAAGACCGAGGCGATCGCCGTGCCCTCCCAATAGAAGAAGAGCGTGACGAGGTCGCCTGCAAAGACCGCCCCGATGGCGGAACCGGCGTACAGCAACGCCGCCAACTGTTGAACCTGGTCCTGCACATGCCATGCGTAAAGATTGCCCAGGAAAGCGGCGAGGCAGAAGATCAGGGCAAACACCCTCGACAGTTTGTCGACACGCATCAAATCCAGCTGCAGGCCGAATAACTCGACTTGCGCAAAGGTACCGAAATCGAGTGTCCAGACCTGCCAAGCCGCGATCAGCGGCAAGACCAGCAGGAGCAGGCCGCGCAGCGGACCCTTGGGCGTGACCAGCAGCACCGCGGCGGCGGCGAAGAACAGGAATGCCGTGGGCCATTGGTCAATCGGCATCGTAGGGTTCCTTGTTCAGCTGATCGGCCGGATACTCTTCGGTGTCGATTGCACGGTCTCCGTAATAATCTTCTGGCCGCTTGATGAATATGCGAAGCGTTTTCGCGGCGAGGATGAGCAAGGTGAACATCACGAACCCGTAGACGCCATAGAAACCGGGCAAGTCCTCGACCTTGAAATGGCCGTGCTTGACGTAAGTGAAATCGAGCAGGAACAGCAGCAGGCAAACCGCCGCCAGCGCCCAGAAGATCTTGTTGGCGCTTCCCGGCCTGTCCACCCAAAGAAACATCCGCCCCAAGGCGGGCAATTTTTCCGGGTTATCTTTTGGCGGCTTGTTCATGCGTCATCCCCTAATTCGGTGCAACGATGGGCGACAGAAAATTCAGAATGTCGCCAGCGATGAAAAACAGGATAATGCAGCCGAGGGCGGTCAATGCGGGCGGCAACCAGCACAGCACCGGCGCTTCAGCGATCTTTGCACCAGCAGGCAGCGCCGGATTGGGAAGGAAGAAGCCCCGGCCGACGATCGACAAGAGATATGCAACGTTCAGCAAGGAACTGACCATCAGAACCGCGATCATGACCCATTGCCCGGTGTCAGCCGCCCCCATCACTAACAACCATTTGCTCCACGATCCACCCAATGGCGGCAATCCGATGATCGAGAGTGCCCCGATCAGGAACGAGATATAAGTGATCGGCATGATGCGACCGAGGCCGGACATCTGGCTGATATCAGTTTTGTGGGTCGCGACATAGATCGAGCCTGCGCACATGAAAAGCGTTATCTTGCCCATGGCATGTGTCGCTATATGCATGCCGCCACCAAGCGCACCCATCGAAGTGGCCAGTGCCATCCCCAAAGTGATGTAGGACAGCTGGCTGACTGTCGAATAGGCCAGTCGGGCTTTCAGATTGTCCTTGGTCAGCGCAATCACCGACGCGGCGATGATGGTGAATGCTGCCAGCCACATCAACCACTCCGACGCCCCGGTTTCCGCCAGAAAATCAATGCCGAAGATATAGATGCCGACCTTCAGCATGGTGAAGACGCCAGCCTTGACCACGGCGACCGCATGCAGCAGAGCGCTGACCGGCGTCGGTGCGACCATGGCGGCAGGCAACCAGCGATGGAACGGCATCAACGCGGCCTTGCCGATACCGAACGCATAGAGCGCCAAGAGGATCGCGACCATAGGGCCCTGGATGTGACCTGACAGGATGCCGCCCTTCTGGAAATCGAGCGTGCCGGTGATGATATAGGTCCAGATGATTGCGACCAGTTGTAATCCGATCGAGGTGCCCAGCAAGACGCCAAGATAGGTTCGCGCGCCGCGTATCGCCTCTGGTGTGCCCTTGTGGGCGACCAGAGGATAAGTAGAAAGGGTCAACAACTCGTAGAACAGGAAGAGCGTGAACATATTGGCGGCGAAGGCGATGCCCATGACGGCTGAAATCGCCAAGGAGAAACACGCGAAGAAACGGGCGTGATGACTTTCCGCGTTTCCGCGCATGTAACCGATGCCGTAAAGATGCGTGACCATCCAGAGACCGGATGCGACGATGGCGAAGAGCAGGCCGAGGGGTTCGACGTTGAACGCAAGATCAAGGCCCGGCAGAACGGCGAATAGCGCAAAAGGCTCGGTCGTTGCGTTGCCCACGCCGGCAAGGATCGTCATCACGACAAGGAAGGTCGCGACCGATGCGGCAAGAGTCAATCCGTCGCGCAGGTTCGGCTGGTCGCGGAACAATAGGTTCGTGACCACTGCCCCCGCGGGGATCAGCATTGTCAGGACTATGGCTATATTCGTGTCCAATGTCGTCCCTACCTAGTGTTTTCCGGCCACATCGGCCAACCCGGACGTGCCGGCCAGCAACCCCTCGGCCGCGGCGCGCGCGGCGTTCAGGGTCACATCCGTCGCCAAACCGAAATAGATGCAGGCCAGTGCCATGATCCAGATTGGTCCCAGCATCCACAGCGAAACTTCCGTCGCGTCGCGACCCTGCGGTGCGGGCGCAAGGTATAGCGCTTCGACCATCCGCCAGACATAAACGACGGCCAAAAGTGAGGACAACACGATCAGGATCGCGATAGGCCACCAGCCTTTTTCCAGCGCCGCCTGTACCAGCACCCATTTGCTGACGAACCCGGCGGTTCCCGGCACACCGATCAGGCTCAGTCCACCAATTACAACAGCCGCGCTGGTCCAGGGCATCGCACGGCCGAGCCCGAACATCCGGTCATAGAACGAGCCGCCTGACCGCAAGACGAACGCCCCCACGCCCAGAAATAGCGCCGCCTTGGTGATGCCGTGGTTGAACAGGTGCACCATGGCGGCCGTCAGTCCGGTTTCCGACAGAAACGATATCCCCAACAAGATGTAGCCGATCTGCGCGATGCTCGAATAGGCCAGCATTCGCTTCATATCCGACTGAAACACTGCGATGAAGGAGGCCGCGAACATCGCGATGACGGCAAAGGGCAGAATGATGAATTCCAGTGTGCTCAGCTTGAACAGGAAATCCGGCTGGAAGATCGAGAACATGAACCGCAGCATCACATAAACTGCAACTTTCGTAGCGGTGGCGGCCAGAAAGGCGGTCACGGCCGATGGCGCGTAGGTGTAAGCGTTCGGCAGCCAGGCATGAACTGGGTAGACCGCAACTTTCAGACCGATGCCAACAACGATGAAAGCGAAGGCCGCATGCACCGTCCGGTTTGCGCCCTGCCCCGCGATCCGCTCAGCAATGTCGGCCATGTTGAGCGTGCCGGTCGCCATGTAAAGCAATCCGAGGCCGATCACGAAGAAGGTCGCGCCGATCGTGCCCATGATCAGGTAATCATATGCGGCCGTCAAAGCGCGTCGGTCGGCCGCCGATCCCATTGCAATGAGGACATATGTCGACAACGATGAAATCTCGAGGAAAACGAAAACATTGAACGCATCGCCGGTTGCCGCGACCCCCAGCAAACCGGTGAGGCAGAGAAGGTAACAGGCATAAAACAACGTGTGATGGCGCTGAGCGATTTCGGCGCTGACGCTTTTGCGTGCGTAAGGCAGCACGACCGTGCTTATGCCCGTCACCAGCATCAAGACAAACGCATTTGCTACGTCGATCCGATATTCGATCCCCAGAGGTGGCGCCCAACCACCAATATGATAGGATAGTACGCTGCCGTCGATCACGCGGATCAGAAGCAGGATTGAAATGATGAAAGCAACGGCACTGGCGACAAAGGCCATGCCCCAGGCAAGCTGCCGGTTTCCAATCAGAACCGCCAGCGGCGCCGCAACAAGCGGCACCAGCACCTGAAGCACCGGAAGATGGTCCGCCAACGTCAAGGCGACGTGTTGGGTTGCTTCGGTCGCCATTACGCTTGCTTGCCTGTCGCCGCTCGGTAGCGCTCGTTTTCCTCTCGCGCGATCGATTTCTCGATGATGACGATCTCGTCTTCCTCTATCGTGCCAAACTCTTCTTGGATGCGGACGATCAGCGCGAGACCCAGCGCAGTGGTGGCAACGCCGACGACGATTGCCGTCAGGATCAGCACATGCGGCAGCGGGTTGGAATAGATCACGTTCGGGTCGATGTTCAGATCAGCCGGATAGATCGGCGCAGTTCCTCCGGTGACCTTGCCCATCGATATGTAAAGCATGAAGACAGAGGTCTGGAAAATGTTCAGCCCAACAATTTTCTTGACCAGATTGCCCTTGGCCACAACGATGTAGAGCCCGGTCATCATCAGAACTATGAATAGCCAGTAGTAGACGTGGCCGACGAAAAACTCCCAACTCATCACCATTCCTCGTCGCTTATTCGTGGCGGACGGTTGGCGAAAGCATAGTAGATCGCGATCATCACGCCGGTCACAGTGACGCCGACGCCGAATTCCACTGCAAGAATGCCCCAGTGCTGGCCATGTTCCGGATGTTCTGGCGACAATGCGGAATAGTCGAGGTAGCCGTATCCGATGAAAAGGCTGTAGATGCCGGTTGCCGCATATATCAGGACGCCCAGCGCCAGCATCTTGTGAACCACCCAGGGCGGAAACACCTGCTGCACCTTCTCGAGGCCGAACACGATGCCATAAAGTATGAACGCGACGGCCATGATCACACCGGCCTGAAATCCGCCACCGGGCGAGTAATCGCCATGGAATTGCACGTAGAACGCAAAGAGAATGATGGTGCCGACCAAAAGCTTGGTGATGACCCGCAGGATAAGGTGGTGCCGCATCAGCCGGCCCCGCTTTCGCCGTCGTCTTCTTCCTCTTCTTTGCGACGCCGCCCCAGTCCGCTGATCAGCAGCAGGACGCCAATCCCGGCAGTGAACACCACTGCGGTTTCACCCAGCGTGTCGTAACCCCGGTAACTGGCCAAAATCGCAGTCACGACGTTCGGAATTCCGATCTCATGCGGCGTTCTTTCCATATAGTCCGGCGAAACATGGGTCTGCGCCGGCGCATCGGCGGATCCGATGTTCGGCATGTCCATGGTTCCGTAGACCAGCGCACCCCCGGTCACGAAGACAACGAAAAGCGGGATGACGGGCGAACTGGTGGATGGCTTTTCATGACGTGAAGTCAGCGCCAGCGTTCCAAGGACCAACACCGTGGAAATGCCTGCGCCAACGGCGGCCTCGGTGAAAGCCACATCCACGGCGTCGAGGCCGACGAATAGCAGCGCGGAAAGCAGGCTGAAGACGCCGGAAAACATCGCTGTCGCAAACAGGCTGGTGACGCGCACGACTGAGAGAGCAGTCACGACCAGCATGGTGAATAGCGCTATGTTGATGAACGTTTCTATGACGAACCCGTCGCTTTCCCGGCCCCTTCGAGGGAAGCCGCTTCGGGAAAATCGCCAGGTTCGGCGCCGACAAGCCCCGGCGCCTCTTTCGGGCGCAATCCGGATACGAGCGCGGCATTGGCAACGGCGTGCGTCGATGTCGGACCGGTGATGAACAGGAATGCGCCAATAATCAAAAGCTTGACAGTGACAAGCGTCAGGCCCGAATGAAGACACATCCCGATCAAAAGCAGGATCATCCCCCCAGAATCAGTAATGGAAGCTGCGTGCAGGCGGGACCAGAAATCCGGAAACCGAAGCGTGCCGAAAGCGCCGACGACGACGAAAAACGACCCCGAAACGATGAAACCCCAGCTCGCATAGTTGATCAGCGCCTCTGTAAGGGTCAAGAGCGAGCCCTTTCACCTTGATCGTCCTGGGCGGCGTCACCGATCTTGCGGTAGCGGAAGAATTTGAGGATTGCGATAGTTCCGACGAAGTTGATCAACGCATATAGCAGCGCGATATCCAGGAAATCGGGCCGACCATTCAGAAAGCCCAGCGCACCGATCAGAAGCACGGTATGGGTGCCGAAAGAGTTGACTGCGATCACGCGGTCGTAAACCGATGGGCCTAGATAGAGACGCACCAGCACCAGCACCATCGCGATCATGATCGCTATCGTGGCAACGGCGAACATCAGACTTTTGCCGCTTTCTCAATCAAGCGCACTCGACGATCCATCTCTGTCAGCGTCTCTATGTCACCGTCCGACCAGGCGAGCGCATGAACAAGAAACTGTTCGGGTTCCGTCTCGATCGTGATGGTGCCTGGCGTAAGAGTGATCGAGTTAGCGAACATGACCTGCCCAAGATCAGTTTTCTGGGTATAGGGCGTCGCAAAAAAGTGTTGTCGAATAGGCATTTGAGGTGACAAGATGATCCGTGTCACCGTCCAGTTTGCCTTGGCAATTTCTTTCAGCAACCAAAAAGAATAACCCGCCGTCATTGCCGGTCTGAGCCCCAACTGTACCCTGTCATCGTCAACAGCATCCATCCGCGCCACAACCCAAATCGCGACCAGCACTGAGGCGAGGCCGAATCCGATGATCAGTGGCTCATAGATCCCGGACAGCAAAAGCCAAAGGGCAAGCATGATGATCGATGCGCCGATTGTCCGCAAGTCTCTGCCCCCACTGTTTGACGCGAAGGCAGGCACGGAAAACACTCGCCCTCGACACTTGGAATCAAGTAATACGAAGCTGAACGATTGCGCACAAGTATTTAGCGGCAAGTCCGAAATAACCTTTCATTATTGCGAATAATACTGCCGTTAAATCCGTCAGAAGTAGAATCCACGCCTTGGTCACCCTGGGGATTTCGTGAAAGCGGAAGCGGTCTCAGTCGCATGGCTCGCCCAACCTCCGCCTCCGAGGCAAGATTTGGCCGACCATTCGGCAATACCCAGCGCAAAGCAGCAAGAATAGCGTTGGATTCTGCCTGCGGGTTCCGCCATAATGCGCGCGGGGACGAGCGGTCAAAGTTCATCGTTAACCAAAGTCCGTTAGGGACTGACAGGCAATGAGGCAGTGCCGGGGGCGCATGCTGGAATTCAACAACGTAAGCAAGTCCTTTTGGACGGGCAAGCAGCGCAAGGTCATACTGGATCGGGCATCGTTTCGCGTTGAGCTGGGCAATTCGCTTGGGATTCTGGCCCCCAACGGCACTGGCAAAACAACTTTGGTCAATATGATGGCCGGTCTGGAAAAGCCCGACGAGGGTTCGATCCGCAAGACATCGCGGGTCTCATTCCCCCTCGGCTTCATGGGTGGGGTGGTAAACAAGCATACGGCGCGCGAAAATGCGCGGTTCATCGCCCGGCTCTACGGCATAGATCCGGACTATATGGAGGCTTTCACACGGTGGCTGGCCGGGATAGGCGAATACTATGACATGCCCGTCGGCACCTACAGTTCCGGTATGCGGGCAAGGTTCAGTTTTTCGCTGCTCCTGTCACTGGAGTTCGACATCTACCTGATCGACGAAGGCATGCCCGGCACCACCGATGTTGAGTTCAATCGCAAGGCAGGGTCCATCCTGCGCGAACGGCTGGAGAATGCGACGGTCGTCGTCGTGTCACATCAAGCCTCCACCCTCGAAAAGTTCTGCAAATCAGCCGCCGTCATCCGGGACGGTCAGTTGCTGATGTTCGACACGCTGGAAGAAGCAAAGGCAGTTTATGACTACGAAACCTAAAGCCACGAAATTCCGGATCCGCCGCAGTGGTTCCCTCGCGGAACCGCATCAGTCAACGCAGGAGGCGACGTCGAGCGACGAATCCGACGTGCAAAAGACGCCATTCGATGACGACGCGCATATCCAGCCAACCGATGATGGATTAGGCGACGCGCCGTATCCGACATCGCAAAGCCAGAGGGTTGATGCGGATGGCGTCAATGTCGGTCCGACCGAACTTGACGCTATAAAGAAAGAGGGGCTGACCGGACGCCAACTTCGCATGGCCCGGCGCGTCGCGCAGAAGCACGGACTGGCGCCGACGTCTGATTTTGATGCCGTGCGCCAGTTGCGCCTCAAGGGCGTGGACCCCTTCCAACGCACTGCCATGTTGGAACTGGTGGTCCCCGACGGTGACAAGAAACCCAGCGCCAACAAGCTGCCGCAGACCGTGGCGAAGCAAAAGCTGCCATCGACCGAAGTTTTGACGGAAGATGTGCGTGCCCGCGAAGTCTATCTTATCCAACAGGACATCGCCCGACGCCGTCGGCGCAAGATGCTTCTATTGGCAACCCGCCTGGCGTTTTTCGTGGCGCTGCCGACATTCCTAGTCGGCTTCTATTTTTACCGCATCGCGACGCCGCTTTACGCGACGAAGTCAGAGTTCCTGATACAGCAATCCAGCAGCCAGTCGTCGGGGGGCCAACTGGGCGGTCTGTTTTCCGGCACCCAGTTCGCCACGTCGCAGGACTCGATCACGGTTCAGAGCTACCTACAGTCGCGAGACGCGATGTTGCGGCTGGATGCCGACATCGGGTTCAAGAGCCATTTTGCTCAGGATTTCATTGACCCGCTTTTGAAGTTGAGTCCTGACAGTTCGAACGAACAGGCTTACAAGTTGTACAAGCGGCTGGTCAAGATTGGCTATGATCCGACCGAAGGTATCGTGA
Organism: Paracoccaceae bacterium; assembly: GCA_037968535.1. Taxonomy (GTDB): domain Bacteria; phylum Pseudomonadota; class Alphaproteobacteria; order Rhodobacterales; family Rhodobacteraceae; genus JAHEAO01. Next base: position 5,587 of record JBBKVT010000211.1, on the reverse strand, counting down.
AGATGGAGGTCGCCGCCGCGGAGCCAGGTGTCAGCGCGCAGTTTTCACGGTCGCTGATCGACTACGCCGAAGAGCAGGTCGACAACCTGACTCAGCGTCTTCGCGAGGATCAGATGAAGGGTGCGCGTGAAAGCTATGTCGACTCAGAGAACAAGATGATCGGCGCTCAGGGCCGGGTTCTTGATCTGCAGGAAAAGCTCGGGGTAATCGACGCAGCGTCGGAAACCTCGGCTCAAATGGGTCAGATTGCAAGATTTGAGACTCAGCTGCAGGAAAAGAGTTTGCAGCTTCAACAGCTTCTGGACAACCAAAGCCCCAATCAGGCACGAGTCGATGGTGTCCAAGGCGACATCACCCGACTGGAAACAGTGGTCGCCGAACTGCGATCCAAATTGACGGAAAGCGGGACGGACTCGACCTCTCTTGCCCGGATCAGCGGCGAATTGCGGATGGCGGAACTGGATCTTCAGACCCGCCAGGCGATGATGCAACAAGCGTTGCAGCAACTGGAAACCGCGCGGATCGAGGCGAACCGACAAGTTCGCTATCTTTCACTTGGCGTCACGCCAGTTGCACCCGACGAAGCCACCTACCCTCGGGCATTCGAGAACACGATTGTGGCATTCCTGATCTTCTGCGGCATCTACCTTATGGTTTCGCTCACCGCGTCCATTCTGAGAGAGCAGGTATCGGCCTGACATGAGGACGATTGAGATCGGAAAACTGGCGGTCGGGAACGACCGCCCGCTGACGGTGATCGCGGGACCATGCCAACTGGAAAGCCTTGATCACGCGCTGATGATCGGACAGGCGCTGAAATCCGCCTGCGATGCCGTTGGCGCGCAGTATGTGTTCAAAGCGTCTTACGACAAAGCTAACCGCACCTCTCTCGGTGGGCGCGGCCTCGGGATGGAAGCCGGATTGCGGGTCCTTGCTCAGATTCGCACCGATCTGGACGTGCCTGTATTGACCGACGTTCATACGGCCGAACAATGCGCTGCCGTAGCGGCGGCCGTCGACATCCTGCAGATCCCTGCCTTCCTCTGCCGTCAGACCGACCTGTTGCTGGCGGCAGGCGAAACTGGAGCGGCGATTAATGTCAAGAAAGGCCAGTTCCTAGCCCCTTGGGATATGCCCAATGTCGTCGCCAAAATCGAATCCACCGGCAATGAGCGTATCCTGCTGACCGAACGCGGCAGCAGCTTCGGCTACAATACACTGGTCGCCGACATGCGCAGCCTGCCACAAATGATGCAAACTGGATACCCGGTGGTGATGGATGCCACCCACTCTGTGCAGCAACCCGGTGGTCTTGGCGGCACCTCTGGCGGACAACGCGAATTTGCGCCGGTGATGGCGCGGGCCGCCGTGTCGTTGGGGATCGCCGCTGTTTTCATCGAAACCCACGAGGATCCCGACAACGCGCCCTCTGACGGACCGAACATGATCCCGCTCGAACAGATGCCAAAACTACTTGCCAGCCTGATGGATTTTGACAGGCTCGCCAAATCAGATCCAGTAAGGCTGTAAAGTCATTTTGTTAGAAGGTTCTAGTTCCTGTGAATAAGCCGCTTCAAACCGTGACCCAGAATTGCTGGGATTTCCTTTCCGAGCCCATGATCGCGCCGACTGGGTTCCGCGAATACGATGCACGGTGGAAATACCCGGACGAGATTAACCTGCCCGGGATCACCGCACTCGGCCTCGGCCTCGGGACGCAGATGCATCAGCGCGGCATCAGGCCAGAGATTGCGGTGGCCAACGACTATCGCGATTACTCACTGGCGATCAAGAATGCGTTGATGCTGGGGCTGATGCAGGCAGGCATCCATGTGAAAGACATCGGCCCCGCCCTGTCTCCTATGGCCTATTTCAGCCAGTTCCATCTCGATCTGCCTGCCGTCGCAATGGTCACCGCGTCGCATAATCCGAACGGTTGGACCGGCGTCAAGATGGGCTTTGAACGCCCATTGACGCATGGACCGGACGAAATGTCGGAACTGAAGGAATTGGTTTTGTCGGGTAGCGGAGTGGTCCGGGATGGTGGAAGTTACGACCGTGTGCACGGTGTAAAGGAAGCCTATCTGGACGATCTGGCAGGCGATTTACGTTTGTCACGTCCGCTGAAGATAGTCTGCGCCACCGGCAACGGCACTGCCTCGGCCTTCGCGCCGGAGCTTCTGGAACGTATCGGCGCCGAAGTCGTCCCCTTGCACAACCGCCTTGATTACCGCTTTCCCCATTACAACCCCAATCCCGAAGCGATGGAAATGCTGCATGACATGGCCCGCGCAGTGCGCGAGTCCGGCGCCGATCTGGCGCTTGGCTTCGACGGTGATGGTGACCGATGCGGCGTGGTCGACAACGAGGGAGAAGAGATTTTTGCCGACAAGGTTGGCGTCATCATGGCGCGGGATCTCGCCCGGATTTACCCCGGCTCGACCTTTGTTGCAGACGTCAAGTCGACCGGCCTTTTTGCCTCGGATCCCGAGTTGAAGAAATATGGTGCCAAGACGGACTACTGGAAAACCGGTCATTCCCACATGAAGCGCCGTGTGCGCGAACTAGGCGCGTTGGCAGGTTTCGAGAAATCCGGTCATTACTTTTTGGCCGAACCCATAGGTCGCGGTTATGACTGCGGCATGCGAGTGGCAGTCGAAATATGCAAACTAATGGACCGCAACCCCGACCAGACCATGTCGGATCTGCGCCGTGCCCTGCCGCCGACCTTTTCCAGCCCCACAATGTCGCCCTATTGCGCGGATCTCGAGAAATACGGCGTCCTCGACCGCATCGTGCAACGCCTGAATGAACATCATGATCAGGGAGGCAAGATTGCCGGGCGCCACATCGAGACGATCGTGACGGTCAACGGAGCGCGGGTGATACTGGATAACGGCGCTTGGGGCCTTGTGCGTGCGTCCTCCAATACGCCCAATCTTGTCGTCGTCTGCGAAAGCCCCGAAAGTGACGCCGAACTACGAGCCATCTTCGCGGACATCGACAGCTTTATCCGCACCGAGGGCGCTGTCGGGGACTACGATCAAGTTCTTTGACCCAAACCGTCAAACCTGCAGTCGCCAAGAGCCGGAAAATCTGCTTCTCTTGTTCCATGTTCAACAAGTTCCTGGCGGTTTTCGTAGTTCTGGGTGCATTGGCCGGCGCCCCGGTGCCGGGCGCCGCGCAAGACATTTCCACCGAACCTGCCGGAGCCATCGGACTGGAAAACGGCAGTGCCGCCGATAAGGCCATCGAGCGCCGTATTCTGTCGATCTTGAATGAACTGCAAGGTTATGAGAATGTTGGTATCGCCGTACAAGCCGGCGTCGTCACGCTGACTGGCCAGACGCTGGACGCGGGTTCATTAAACAGGCTCGAGATGCTGGTTGGCCGCATCGAGGGCGTTGTTGCAATCGAGAACGACGTCACCGAATCGACAAATCTGGTAGAGCGACTGTCCCCGGCCTACAAGCGCTTGGTGACGCGCACGACCCAGCTTGTCGCCTTTATTCCGCTGGCTCTGGTCGCGTTGACCGCCTTTGTACTGGTCGCCGGGCTTGGACTGTTCATCGCGTCCCGCAAGCGCCCATGGCAGCGCATCGCCCCGAACCAATTCATCGCCGACATCTATCGCCAGATGGTCCGTATCGCATTTCTGGTCGGCGGCATCGTGGTGGCGCTCGATATCCTGGGCGCGACAGCGCTTCTTGGAACCATCTTGGGCGCGGCCGGCATCATTGGCCTCGCTATCGGTTTCGCCGTGAAAGACAGTGTCGAGAATTTCATCGCCTCGATCATGCTTTCGATACGTCAACCCTTTCGTCCCAATGACCTGATCGAAATCGGCGGCGATACCGGCAAGGTCATCCGCCTGACTTCGCGGGCCACGATCCTGCTGTCGCCCGACGGCAATCACATTCGAATTCCCAATGCCACTGTGTTCGGCAGCCGGATCGTGAACTTCACCCGGAATACGGAACGTCGGTTCGAATTCGACCTGAGCGTTGATCCCAACTGCGACCTCGCCGCAGCTCGCCAGCTATGCCAGGACACCGTTCAGAACTTGCCATTCGTTCTGTCCGAGCCTTCGGCGCAGGTTTGGATTGAGACCCTCGACGATGCGGGCGTTGTGTTTCGTTCTACAGGATGGATCAATCAGAACGATACGAGCTATTATCCTGCCCGCGGTGAAGCAATCCGCCACGTCAAGGGCGCACTTGAAGCAGCCGGCATCGCGTTGCCGAGCAAAAGTTATACGCTCAGCACGAACGCAGCAGCCATTCCGGCCGACAAGAATGCCCCGGTAGGCAAGGCGAAGAACGATCCATTGCCTGCCGTCGAGGATGTGAACGCCACCGATTCCGAAGAGCTCGACCGACTGATCAACGCCGAGCGGAGTGAAACCGGAAACGACGATCTTCTCAGCAAGCAGGGCCTTGAAGAATAGTGTCGTTTTCTGCCAAAATGGGGTCTTGAACCCTTCCCCCCGAGCGCGTAATTACCCGCCAGCGTTGGGGTGTAGCCAAGTGGTAAGGCATCGGTTTTTGGTACCGTGTATCGTAGGTTCGAATCCTACCACCCCAGCCAGCACAAATTATCTTTTAATATCAATGTGTTAACTCGTATATCTCGCCCAGATTTCGGGAGTTTAGCGGCACGTATCGACTAGGCAGACACCAATCTTGCCCCTGACGGGACCAATATCCCGATAAGTCTGGAATCGGTATTTCCACGCTAGCAGTTTGAAGCTCGCGCATCATTTTACGATGTGGGGTTTAGTTCAAATTTGAACGGCCATCTTAGCCGCTCAGAGAGCGCAGAACATCTCGCGCTGTTCCTGCCAGATTGGCGGGAAGGAATGGCGGACCAACCACTCAGACGTCATCCCGGCTGGTTGACGGCCTTCAAATACGTCGCGGATGACATCCGGTGCCAGGAAGGCCAGTTCAACAAGATGCTGGATCCGTCGTTTTGACGCACCTTCGGCCTCGGCAATTTCGTGATAGGTCTTGCCTTTGCGGATCATTTCAAAATAGCGATGCGCCAGCGCGATGTTTCGAAACAAGGTTTCGTCACGCGTACCGGCCTCATCAGCGATAATCAGTTTCGTTTCAACCCCGCGTTTGCGGTGTTGGAATTCGGAAGTGATATTCAGATTTTCCTCAGTTATTCTCTCCTGGTCAACCGTCAGAATGTCTGTAATCTCATTAGGTAACAGTTCGATTTTAATGTTGCCCGGAACAACATCCACCCGTCCGACGATCGTAAGAAGCGCCACACGGGTCTCATCGCAAACGTCCGGGTCCTTGCTTGTTGCTTCAAGCAGTCGATCATCAATCGCCACGAGTTCATCCGTTGACACATCCGTAACGATATTTGCCCTGAATGCAGGTGTCCTTAGATGTGTTGCAACCAGTTTGCCAACCAGGGTTTCAAGCTCTGGACCGGGCAATCTCCAGCCGGATGGATCTTTAGGACCAGTACTTCGGATGAGGCGGTGGGAAACATAATAGCGGAGCCTGCGCCCTTTGGCGGTTTTGGTATGGCTGGGCGTCAGCCGATCACCCGTTTCGTCAAACACTTTGCC
>JBBKVT010000210.1:0-3881 GCA_037968535.1 Paracoccaceae bacterium | reverse complement strand
ATCGCCCAGCGGGTGCATCTGAAAGGCACGGTGCGCACGCTCGACAAGGACGTGCGGGCGCTGGCCGAACAGCGGCTTATGAAGCTGGCGCAAGCGACGGCGGATGCCTACGGCGCGGTGGCTAAGGTCAATTACATGAAAGGCTATCCGGTGATGGTCAACCACGCCGAACAGACCGAATTTGCCGCCGATGTCGCGCGCAAGGTCTCGGGCCAGTGCGACGAGGCGCCGCTGATCATGGGCGGCGAGGATTTTGCCTTCATGCTCGAAGAACGCCCCGGCGCCTACATCCTCGTCGGTAACGGCGACACCGCGATGGTGCATCACCCGGAATACAACTTCAACGACGAGGCAATCCCGGCGGGCTGTTCATGGTGGGCGGGGATCGTCGAGGAACGGATGCCGGCGGCGTAAGTTCGGGATAATCGGGGATCGGGAAACAGACTGAATTCAGTCGCCGCTCAATCCTTGTCATCTTTGGACTGCATTTGCAAAAACACCAATCTACCAAGGCGTTACCGCCATCCTCGATAGTGAGGATGGCAGGTTTCAAGGATCAATCCCGGTGTTCCACAAAGTCCTGACCAGCGGCGCGGTGCTGGCGATTGCGTGCCTGCATCTGACCTTTTCCGCAGCCCATGCCGCCGAAACCCCTTCGACAATGCCGGTCACGCCGGATTTCACCCAACATGACATCAGTTGGAATGGAGGCATGGGGAAGGGCTACGTCTTTCGGACGCGGATATTCGACATTAACGGGGTGCTGGCGCTGTGCGGTGCGGGGGCCTATGTGAATTCAACAAACCGGCTGGAAACCAAGAAAGTCCTCAAGCAGACAACTCTGAAGATGAACGGCAAGGTGATCCTAAAGGATTTCACTTTCTTCACCGTGGTGGATGCTGTGCCGTCCTTGGCCGCAGCGAAGGCCAATTGCCGGTCCACCGGTGTGGCGACGCCCAAGGCAGAGGTGAAATTCGACATCGATTATGGCTTTGCTCACGCTCGGTTCTGACGGCCTGCCGCGCAATCGTTGACGCGGGCGGCGGGATCGGCCATTCAGCGGGGCGCCGACCACAGCCGGACTGACCGCGATGAAACCATTCCTGATCCTGCAACTGCGCCCCGAGACCGAGGCGGCGGACGACGAGTTTGCCGCGATCCTCGCCAAGGGCGGGCTGATGCCCGACGCAGTCCGGCGGATCCGGCTGGACCGCGAGGAATTGCCCGAAGGGCTGCGCCTTGACGATTATTCCGGGGTGATTGTCGGCGGCGGGCCGGGTTGTGTCTCGGACCCGGCCGAAACCAAAACCCCGACAGAGGCGCGGATCGAGGCGGCGGTGCTGGGGCTGATGCCCGCGATCACGGCGCGCGACTTTCCATTCATGGGATGTTGCTACGGGATCGGTGTTCTGGGCCATCATCTGCGGGCGCGGGTCAGCAAGGACCATCACGCGGAACCCGTCGGCGCAACCCTGTGCCGGCTGACGAAGGATGGTGCGGCGGACCCATTGCTGCAGGGCTTTCCCGATGAATTTCAAGCGTTTGTCGGTCACAAGGAGGCACTGGACGACCTGCCGCCCGGTTGCATCCATCTGCTGTCGTCCGACGCTTGCCCGTACCAGATGATACGTCACGGGCAGAATGTCTATGCAACCCAGTTCCACCCCGAAGCAGATGCCGCCGGCTTTGAAACCCGCATCCGGGTGTAGCGCGACAAGGGCTATTTCGCGCCCGAGGACGCCGAAGATCTTATTGCGATGTGCCGCAGCGCGGCAGTCACGCAACCCGAGCGGTTGTTGCGGCGGTTCGTCGCCCGGTACGGATGATACCCGCGACCTTGCCCGGGGTTGTTCCCGACGATAGGTGTGGTCGGGGATCGGCAATGCTGGCAACGACCGGCATGCAACGAGAGGCAGAGCCAATATCTTGAGACGCCCATCGCAAGCCACCGTCGAACCCGGCCCCGCGCGTGACTGGCCCTGGTTCTGGATTTTCGGTGCCGTGGCCCTTGCTGTTGTCGCCGCCTGGCTGGTCCGGGTCACCGGACCGGCCAATTTTTCGGGCGACCAGATGAAGCCGATGGCCTATGTGCTGGATGTCGTGAAGGGCGGAAACTGGATCGTCCAGACAGATTTCAGCGGTGCGATAACCTCGAAGCCGCCGCTTTACACCTGGCTCGCGACCCTGAGCAGTGCGGCCCTTGGCGAGGTGTCGGCGCTGCCGATGTATGTGCCGACGGGGCTTGGAATTCTGGGCACCGCGCTGGCTGCGGCCTGGATTGGACGACGTTGGTTCGGTGATCGCGCCGGGCTTTATGCAGGACTTTTCGTTGTGTTGACGCCGCTGGCCATTCGCAACATCGCGTTTGCGCGCACCGACGCGCTGTTCACCTTCTGGATAACGATCGCGGCGCTTTGCGCATTGCGCGCCTGGTCGGATCGCGGCGGCACGTGGTGGTGGCTCGGTTTCTGGATCGCTTGCGCGCTCAGCGTTCTGACAAAGGGACCGCTGGGGATACCGCTTGCGGCGTTCGGACTGGTCGCGGCGATCTGGGAACGGACACGGTCGGGGCGTTCAGAGCCTTCGGGCTCGGCACAGTCAGTCGGCCATCGCGTGGCTGTGCATGGACTTGGCTTGACGATCGTGCTGGTGCTGGGCGGCGGTTGGTTCTTGCTGGCCTATTCCGAAGTTGGTCAGGCGCTGGTGGACAAGCAGATCGGCGACGAGCTGATCGGTCATGCGAGCAAGGGCCCGCGGCCGCTGCCGATCGGTTATTTCTTCACGACGTTCTTTCCATGGTCTTTTCTGGCCGCATGGGGAATGATCCGGGCGGTCCGAAAGCCTGAAACCGACCCGGCGCGTCGCCGGACAGAACGGTTCCTGACCTGCTGGATCGTCCTCGCGGTATTGATGTTCTCGCTTTCATCGCACCAGCGCCACGACCATCTGCTGCCGCTTCTGGCACCGATGGCGGTACTGGCCGGGCGCGAGTTCGCGCGGCTGACCGCAGGCATCTCTGACCGGCGGCAGATGTCACTTGCTGCTGGCATCTCGGTTGTCCTGCTTCTGGTGACGGCGGTTTATTTCAACGGCCGGACCGCTCGGGTCCCGGATGTAGCGCTTAGCGAGGCGACGCTTGACGTAGCGCGCCAGATCAAGGCCATTGAAGCGCGCGATGGACAGGTTTTGCCGCTGACGCTTTACAATGCGCCATCGTTTCTGGAATTCGCACTCGGCCAGAAGGCCGGCGAGGCCGACAAGGATCAGATGTTGCGCGTGCTGGACGGGGATGAGCCGGTGTTTCTTGCCGCGAACAACCCTTCGGTCTTGGAACGGATTTCACTGGTCGGCGGGCGCGAGTGGCATGTTTGGGCAAAGGGATCAGAGGTCGGAAAGCTGCGAACCGGCGAGGTCTATGCGACCGTGCCCCCCGGTCGCATCCCCACCAGCGGCGCGTTTTACAGTGACGGTCTTGTGCTGCGCTTCGACCGCGCGGCGTATTTCGACCGCTCGTTTGGGGTTTATCGTTTCCGGTTTGATAGTGGGGCGACTCTGCTGATCGAAAACACCGCAGCCGAACTACGCGTCGTTGCGGTTCGGGAAACCGGTTCGGGCCGACGCTACAGCATTCGATTGGACGGCTTCGCGACCACAAATCTCGACATCCGGACGGATTGATCTTTCGCACTGGGCCAAGGGCCGCGCTGTCAGCCTCCGGTATGGCTCATGTGTCGCGATACCTGACCATCCGCCCGCTGCCGGGAATAATCGAAATCGTGACCTTTCGGCTTGCGATCGATTGCGGCTCGAATCGCCTCTTGCAGCGGCGCATCGCTGTCGGGGAATTCGCGAAGCGGCTTGCGCAGGTCGGCCATGTCTTC
>JBBKVT010000209.1:0-6155 GCA_037968535.1 Paracoccaceae bacterium | reverse complement strand
GACGTGCAGGAGAAATGGTGGAAATCAGGTGGATTTTCATGCCTGAAAGCGGTGCTGGAAGCCCCTGATTTTGCGTCCAGCCAGCCCTATGCACAGACTTTCCTCGACTCGATGGCAATCGTGAAGGATTTCTGGGCGGAACCCACCTATGCCACGCTGCTGCAGGACACTCAGAAGCGGTTCCACGACTATGTGGTGGCTGGCAACGGCACCGCGCAAGAGGCGCTCGACGGGTTGGTCAGCGACTGGACCGAGACGTTCGAGGATGACGGCAAACTCTGAATCGTGCCAGATGGGTGCGTGAGAGATCACGCACCCAACCGCTTCGCTTTCACGACGTGCGCGATGTTGTTCGCCGCGTCCTTGCCCGCACGGAGGGATCATGTCCGACACCCCGATCGCCCGCGCCGCCAAGGCGACTCCTCCCAAGATGGCGCGCCAGATCCGCGGGCTGTCGGACCGGGCGATTGCATGGGTTTTCGTCGCGCCGACGATCTTCCTGCTGCTCGCAATCAACATCTTTCCTCTGATTTGGACAATCCGCCTCAGCCTGACGGATTTCCGGGCCAACCGGCCCAACCGCGAAGTTGAATGGGTCGGGATAGAGAATTACCGCCGCATTCTGGGCGATCCGGATATTTGGCATTCGATGCAGGCGACAGCGCATTTCCTGTTCTGGACGCTGGCGCTGCAGGTGCTGATCGGCTTCGCACTGGCGTACCTGATCAATAAGAAGTTCAGGGGAAACGACCTTTGGACCACGCTTATCGTCCTGCCGATGATGCTGTCGCCCGCCGTGGTCGGCAACTTCTGGACCTTCTTCTACCAGCCGCAGATCGGCCTTTTCAACTATGTGGTCGCGTTCTTTTCCGGCGTTGATCCGTCATCCTTTACGATGATCGGAGAGGTGGCGCTGGCCCCGTGGGCCATCATCATCGTTGATACCTGGATGTGGACGCCCTTCGTCATGCTGATCTGCCTTGCCGGCCTGCGATCCATCCCGGATTCGATCTACGAAGCGGCAGAATGCGACCGGGCCAGCAGGTGGCGGCAGTTCTGGACGATCACCGTCCCGATGGTGCTGCCCTTCCTGATGTTGGCGGTCTTGTTTCGTGGTATCGAGAATTTCAAGATGTTCGACCTGGTTGTCCAGTTGACCGGGGGCGGGCCCGGTTCGACGACCGAACTCACATCGATCACGCTCAAGCGCGAAGCTTTCGAGAAATGGCGAACTGGCTATGCCTCGGCTTATGCGGTGATCTTGTTCGTAACGGTGTTTGGGCTTGCGTCGATCTACGTGAAAGCCCTCAACAAGGTGAAGGAACGATGAGCTTTTCGGTGACAGAACCATCGCGGCGGCAGAAATGGATCGCGGGCGTGCTGGTGGTAAGCTATGCCATCGTCACCATCCTGCCGCTGATCTGGATCATCGCCACCGGTTTCAAGTCGCCTGCCGATGCCATCGCCTATCCGCCCAAAGTGGTGTTCGAGCCGACGTTGGAGGGCTACGTCAACCTCTTCACAACGCGGGCGCGCGGCACGCCCGAAGCATTACAGGCGCTTGGCCCGCCGACAAAGTGGTACGACCGGATCGTCCGCCAATATGACATGGTGATCGCGGGCCCCAGCCGGTACGGCGAGCGGTTCTTGAACTCCGTCATCATCGGCTTCGGATCAACGTTCCTGTCCGTCTTTCTAGGCACGATCGCGGCCTATGCCTTCTCGCGTTTCAAAGTGCCACTGAAGGACGATCTTTTGTTCTTCATCCTCTCGACCCGGATGATGCCGCCGATCGCCGTCGCGATCCCGATCTTCCTGATGTACCGCCAACTGGGTCTCAACGACACACATCTGGGCATGATCTTGCTTTACACAGCGGTGAACCTGTCGCTGTCGGTCTGGCTCTTGAAAGGCTTCATCGACGAGATCCCGGTGGAATACGAGGAAGCGGCGCTGATTGACGGCTACACACGGTTCCAGGCCTTCTACAAGGTGGTGCTGCCACAGGCGACGACCGGCATCGCTTCGACTGCGATCTTCTGCCTGATCTTCGCCTGGAACGAATATGCCTTCGCGGTTCTTCTGACTTCTGGCACGGCGCAGACAGCCCCCCCCTTCATCCCGACGATCATCGGTGTGGGCAAGGATTGGCCCGCGGTCGCGGCCGGAACCACGCTCTTCCTGCTGCCAGTTATGGTCTTCACGATCCTGCTGCGCAAACACCTGCTGCGCGGCATTACATTCGGGGCGGTGCGCAAATGACGGGTTTCATCAACGGTCTACTGCGCCTGCGGCGCGGACCATGGGAAATGCTGGCGACGGTCCTGATTGCTTTGGGCGTGATCATGCTGATGCAGCCTTTCGTGATCTGGCTCTACACCTATTCCTTCCTCGTCACGCTGGTGGGCACGGTCATGTTCATCATCGTCAGCCATTTTCCGGAATAGATCATGGCGCAGATCAACATCAAGAATGTTCGCAAGGATTTTGGCGCCTTCACCGCCGTCAAATCCTCTTCCTTCACGGTGGAGGATGGTGAATTCTTCATGCTGCTTGGCCCTTCCGGTTGCGGCAAGACGACCACGCTGCGGATGATCGCCGGCCTGGAATTGCCGACGAGTGGCGAGATCTTTATCGACGGCGACGAGGTTGGTCAGAAACCGGCCTCTCAGCGCGACATCGCCTTTGTTTTCCAAATGTTCGCGCTTTATCCGCATCTGAACGTGCGCAGGAATATCTCTTACCCGCTTGTCAGCCAGGGAATGCCGAAGGGCGAGGTCAATCGAAAGGTCGATGAGGTGGCGGTCATCCTCGGGATCAGCGATATCCTGAACCGCCCGGTGGGCGGCCTGTCGGGCGGCGACAGGCAGCGGGTGGCACTTGGCCGGGCGATCGTGCGTGATCCGAAATGCTTTCTGATGGACGAACCGCTTGGCGCTCTGGATGCCGAGTTCAGAGAGCACATGGCGGAAGAGTTGCGCGCCCTGCACGACCGAATGGGCGCCACGACGATCTACGTGACCCATGACCAGCTGGAAGCGATGCAGATGGGCGACAAGATCGTCGTGATGAACCACGGCGTGGTGGAGCAGTTCGGTAAACCGCAAGAGATCTACGACTGGCCCGCCACGATGTTCGTCGCGGACTTTATTGGATCGCCGCCGATGAACTTCCTGAAGTTCCACGGCATCGTCGGCAACGGCATCACAGAGGTTACTCTGGATGGCACCAGCATCGACGTGCCGACGATGATCGGCGGCGCGAGGGGTGATCTGGTGCTGGGCATCCGCCCCGAGCATGTGCATCTGAACGATGCGGCGGCCTACCGCGCGCGCGTGGTCGCAACCGAGTATCTGGGCACCACCCAGATCGTTTTGCTTGATACGCCGAACGGCATGATCAAGGCACGGGTGTCATCCGGCACGCCGGTCAGGGCCGGGGACCAGACCGGACTGGATTTTGATGCCCGCAAGATCACACTTTTCGCCACCGAAAGCGGTCGTGCCTTGATCTCTGAAGCCAATCGCGGAGTGCTCAAGAATGGCTGAAGTCTGTCTCAGAAACATCACCAAATCCTTCGGCCCGGATGTTGCACTGAACGACATGACCATGACCGTGCCCGACGGGTCGTTCGTGGTGCTCCTCGGGCCGACAGGTGCCGGTAAGACCACCACCCTGCGGATGGTTTCGGGTCTGGATGCGCCCGACCGGGGTGAGGTTCTGATAGGGGGGCGGTCGATGAAGAACCTTACCCCGGCGCAACGCGATGTGGCGATGGTTTTCCAGCAATATTCGCTCTATCCGCATCTGACCGTGCGCGAGAACCTCGAATTCCCGTTGAAGTCGCCTTTGTTGAAAACTCCGCCCGCCGAGATCGACCGCAAAGTGGGCGAAGTAGCCGAGGCCCTCCAGATCTCGCACAAACTTGACAACAGGGCGACGGCCTTGTCGGGTGGTGAGATGCAGCGGGTTTCGATCGGCCGCGCACTGGTGCGCAACCCTTCAGTCTACCTGATGGACGAACCGCTCAGTTCCCTTGACGCGAAGCTGCGGTCGGACCTGCGGATTGAGTTGAAAAGCATCCAGGCCAATTCCGGCGCGACGTTGCTTTACGTTACCCATGACCAGATCGAGGCGATGACGATGGCAACCCATATCGGTGTATTGGATCACGGGAGGCTGGTGCAGTTCGGCGCGCCGCGCGAAATCTACGAAGACCCGGTCAGTATCTACGCGGCGGGCAGGCTGGGGCAGCCACGGATCAATATTCTGCCCGCCAGCTTGTTTGGCAATGCGCCGGAAGGCGCCAAAACCATCGGCCTTCGCCCGGAACAGATTGAGCAGGGTGAGGGCCAGAACAGCCTTGTCACGCGGGTCGAGCATCTTGGCGACCAGACCCGATTGCATCTGTCATTCATGGATCACGATCTGGTCACCGTGACCGACGCCCATACCCAGTTGAAATCCGGCGACCTCGTCAAGATCCGGCCCAAAAGGCCGTTCTACTTCGACGATGCCGGCGCGCGTATCCTATAAGGAAGAAAACCATGACTCAATTCATGAACAAGAAGGAAGACATGGTCACCGAGGCAATCGATGGCCTGATCATGGTCTCTGGCGGCAAGCTGGCCCGTCTCGATGGATATCCCCATATCCGCGTAGTCTTGCGGACGGACTTTGACAGGTCGAAGGTCGCGATCGTATCCGGCGGAGGATCAGGTCACGAACCGGCCCATGCCGGGTTCGTCGGGCCGGGAATGCTGACCGCCGCTGTCTGTGGCGATGTCTTCGCTTCGCCCTCGGTTGACGCGGTTCTGGCCGGCATCCTTTCTGTCACCGGTCCGGCAGGCTGTCTGCTGATCGTCAAGAACTATACCGGGGACCGTCTGAATTTCGGTCTTGCGGTGGAGCGGGCAAGGGCGTTTGGGCTGAAGGTGAACATGGTCATTGTCGACGATGACATTGCGCTGCCCGACTTGCCGCAGTCGCGCGGAGTGGCGGGTACACTGTTTGTCCACAAGATCGCTGGCGCGCTGGCGGAGGGTGGTGCGGATCTGGACGCCGTCACCACCGCCGCGGAGCGGGTCATTCGCGGCACCAGAAGCATCGGAATGTCGCTGGACACCTGTACCGTGCCGGGTTCACCAAAAGAACACCGTATCGCGCCCGGCATGGCCGAGCTCGGGCTTGGAATCCACGGCGAGGCAGGCGTGCAGCAGATCGCCTTCGAGAATGCGGCACAGGCCATGACTGCCGTATCCGAAAAGATCGCGCCAGAATTGCCCGACAAACCGCTTGTTGCCCTTTTGAACAATCTTGGCGGCGCATCCGTCCTCGAAATGTCGGTTCTCGCCAACGAACTAGCCCGATCAACAATCGGCGGGCAAATCAGTCATATTGTCGGTCCCGCGGCAATGATGACCTCTCTCGACATGCGCGGGTTCTCGGTGTCGCTCTGTCCGTTGGAACCGGGTGACATCGAGATGCTCCAAGCCGAAACACCCGTTGCCGCCTGGCCCGGATGCCATATGATGACCGAAGTGACGGTCATTGACCTTCCCGACGGGTTGACGCCAATCAGACCCATTCCGTCTGCACATCCGGCGACCGGTGCCTTCTTGACCCGTTGTTGTGAAATCATGATCGCCGTCGAGAGTGACCTGAACGCGCTTGATGCGAAGTCCGGCGACGGCGATACGGGATCGACGCTTGCCGGTGCTGCGCGTGCGCTTCTTGGCGCAATGGATCGTTTGCCGCTTGCAGACCATACCCAGCTTTACCGGGCGATCGGACTGGAGCTCAGTCAAACGATGGGCGGCTCGTCAGGCGTGTTGCTGGCAATCTTCTTTGCCGCGGCTGGCGATGCAGCGTCAAGTGGCATGACTATGCGCGATGCATTGCGCGCTGGATTGGAGCGGATGCAAGAAATCGGCGGCGCCCGGCTGGGTGACCGCACCATGATCGACGCGCTGCAACCTGCGCTGGACGCCTTGGACGAAGGCCTCGAAGCGGCGGCCGTCGCCGCACGTGTCGGTGCCAACTATACGGCAACTCTGCTGGAGGCCAAGGCAGGCCGCGCGGCTTACATCAACGCAGACCAGTTGCAAGGCCATGCAGACCCCGGCGCTGAAGCGGTCGCTCGGCTGTTCGAGAAG
>JBBKVT010000208.1:0-3452 GCA_037968535.1 Paracoccaceae bacterium | reverse complement strand
ACCACGATGCCGCATTCGTCCGACCCCGCATGCCCGGTCACTGGCGGATCGACCGCCACCACCACGCGGCTGAATTCCGGCAAATCGTCTACGCGCCCGGCCTCAAGACCTGCAGAGGTCCACAAGGCCCCCTCGGCGTCCTCAAGCAACACCCCGTCCAATTCCTGCCGCCCCAGACGAGTGCCGCCATAGCGCGCCCGAACCTCGGTAATGAAAGACTCTGCAAGGAACGCTCGGTTGGCCTCTGTCGGCGCATGCGTCTTAACCGTGCTCGCCTGCCCCAAGATCCGCTTCAGCACGCCCACATTGCGCGGCGTCGTGGTCACAACGACCCGGGGATCGTCCCCAAGTCGCAGACACATCTGCAGCATGTCCCACACATCCTGCCCCTTCTTCCACTTGGCTAGCTCGTCAACCCAGGCCGCATCGAACTGTGGCCCGCGCAACGCTTCCGGCGCATGCGCGGAAAACACCTGCGCTGTTGCCCCGTTCGGCCATTCCAGCAGCTTGCGCGTCGCCCGCCATTCTGGCCGGCGATCCGGTGGCGAGCAGGCAAGGATGCCACTCTCGCCAAAGATCATCACTTCGCGGACTTGCGCCTCGGTCTCGCCGACCAAGGCTACCCGCCGTGCTCGCCCCGCGTCCAGCGGACGGTCGCCTTCTACCTGGGCGCGCACCCATTCGGCCCCGGCGCGGGTCTTGCCCGCGCCGCGACCGCCCATCACCAGCCATGTCCGCCAGTCCCCCTCCGGCGGCAACTGATGCTCCATTGCCCAGAACTCGAACAAAAAAGGAAGCGCCATAAGCACTCCCTCGTCGATGTCAGTCAGGAACTCCTGCAACCGCTCCGGGGGCCCTGAGGCAATCCATTCGGCGACTGATCTCGTGCCGCGCCGCGCCAAGGTCGAGTCCGTATTCGCCGCAGATACGGCTTGCTTTTCGTCGTTCATCTTCAAGGGATTGCCGCTCCCGATATAGTGTTGTGACCAGCTTCTTGTACTCATTGACGAGATCGCGGGCCTTTGACGGTTCCACGAACTCACCGGATTTCAGTTTTTTGACGGCCGCCTTGAACTCTGCAGCGGCATCGTTGAAATGCTCTTCGACGCCAGAAAGGACCTTCCTCGCGTCCCCGTCCTCACCGACGGGCCTAATCAATGTCTTCAAATCATGCGCCTCTCATGCCACTCCGCACGAGCGAAACGAAAAAGCGACCGCCGGGTCACCCCGAGGCCGCCTGCCCACTTCTCCTAGCATGCATAACTTCTACCCTGGACCGTGCGCAGAGTCAATACCATTCAACCTAGACGTGCGCGCGGTCTAGTTAACAAGTTATTGATTTTTAACAGATCTCCAGTGAAACAAGGGCGGCGCCACAGTCTCATGGCGCGTCCCGGGGCCTGCAGTATCGCTGCTGCTCCTCGATAGCGGCACGTTTGGCGTGTCGGCGCTACAACACCGAGCGTCGATCAACCAGTCAGTTGCCGTCAGTCGAGTCTTTCGCCTGTTCCGCCTCGACCTCACGCCATTTGGCAACATTGCGATTATGCTCTTCCAACGTTTCCGAAAACGCATGCCCGCCGCTGCCATCGGCGACAAAGAACAAGTAGTCGGTATTCTCAGGGTTCAGCGCCGCCTCGATGCTGGCCAGACCGGGATTGGCAATCGGCGTCGGCGGTAGGCCGTCAATAACATAGGTGTTGTAGGGAGTTTCCTTGCGTAGCTCACTCTGACGTAAACCGCGCTCCAGCACGCCTTGACCGTTGGTCACGCCATAGATCACCGTCGGATCAGTTTGCAGCCGCATCCCGTCCTTCAAGCGGTTGACAAAGACGCTGGCCACCTGCCTGCGTTCGTCCGGAATCCCGGTTTCCTTCTCGACAATCGAGGCCAGGATCAGCGCTTGTTCCGGCGTGTCGATCGGCAATCCGTCTGCGCGGTTCGCCCACGCCCCCGCCAACCGCGCCGCCTGCGCCTGAGCCATTTCCGCCAGCAAAGCGCTGCGATCCTCGCCAACCACCACCTCATAACTGTCCGGCGCAAGACTTCCCTCCGCCGGCAGGTCTGCCACGTCACCCTCCAGGAAATCGGCGACCTTCAGCGCTTCGACCACCTGCCAACTGGTCACCCCTTCGGCCATAGCAATGCGATACCGCGTATCACTTTCGTCACGAACCTTTGCATATTCGGCAGGCGTCTCGCCCTCGCCCGGCCCCATCTCAGCTCCATCCTCCAACCGGTTTGTCGCCGGATCCAACTCGCGCACACGGATCTCGGCCTGCCGCACTCCGATCAGGTATACCACCTCGGTCCCGCAGGTGCTGGCGCCGCCGCGGGTCACGATATCGACGATCTCGGCCATGCTGGCGCCTTCGGGCACCAGAAAAGACCCCGCCTTCAGCTGCGGCGCCTTGTCGGCATAATCCGCCCCGATCCGCAGAATCGACGGATTGCGGACCGCACCCTGTCCCGCCAGATCATCCGCCACCCGGCGCATGTTCGACCCGCTCTCGACCCGCAGGCAGATCGCCTGGCTCAGCGGCCCTTCAGCGGAATATTGCGTCTTGCCCCAGGCGATAATCCCGCCCACGACCATCAGCGCAACGACAAACAGCGTCAGCGCATTCGAGGCCAGATTGCGCCACATCAGTCGGCAACCTTGCGGAATACGACCGACGCATTGGTGCCGCCAAACCCGAACGAGTTCGACAGCGCCACATCAATCTTGCGCTCGCGCTTGGCATTCGGTGCCAAGTCCAGCGTCGGCTCGACCGCCGGATTATCAAGGTTGATCGTCGGCGGCGCGACCTGATCACGGATCGCCAGCATGCAGAAGATTGCCTCAACCGCGCCTGCAGCCCCCAGCAGATGCCCGATGCTCGACTTGGTGGAACTCATTGTCGCCTTCGCCGCCGCATTGCCCATCAGCCGCTCGACAGCACCCAACTCAATGGTGTCGGCCATCGTTGAAGTGCCATGCGCGTTGATATAGTCCACATCCGCTGGCACCAGCCCGGCTCGGTCCAGCGCCGCCTTCATGCTGCGATAGCCGCCGTCGCCATCCTCGGCAGGTGCGGTGATGTGATAGGCGTCCCCTGACATTCCGTAGCCCACAACTTCGCAATAAATCTTCGCGCCGCGCGCCTTGGCATGTTCGTATTCCTCCAGCACGACAACCCCCGCGCCTTCCCCCATCACGAACCCGTCGCGATCCGCATCATACGGCCTGCTCGCCTTCTGCGGCTCATGCGGGCGCTTGGTCGACAGCGCCTTGCACGCGTTGAACCCGCCGATCCCGATCCCCGAGATCGGGCTTTCCGCCCCCCCCGCAATCATCACATCCGCATCGCCCCACTGGATCAGCCGCGCCGCGTCGCCAATCGCGTGCGCGCCAGTTGAACAAGCGGTCACCACCGCATGGTTGGGCCCCTTGAACCCGAACCGAATACTGA
>JBBKVT010000207.1:0-15375 GCA_037968535.1 Paracoccaceae bacterium | reverse complement strand
GAGAGTTGCACCGGCGGAGGTGCTCTATCCGGGTGTCGAAGACGGCTTGCTTGGTGTGCGGTTCATTGATGCCTGGGTGCGGTCTTCGGCGTGCAATGCAGCCTGGGTAACTTTCACCTGAGACGGATCAGCCCTTGCAAGGGCCGGACGTGCTCGCGCGCGGGACAAACTCGATGTCCAATTGTCGATCGGCTTGGTCGATCTCGGCGCCGTCGATCAATTGCAAAAGCGTCTTTGCCGCCACTTCGCCAATCTCGGCGCGGGGCTGACGGATTGTTGTAAGCCGGGGCGTGACATGATTTGCAAATTCGATATCGTCAAACCCGACCACCGACACATCCTCGGGGACCGACTTGCCCGCCCTTTGCAGCGCGCCGATAAATCCGATGGCCATCTCGTCATTGGCAGAGAAGATCGCCGTCGGCGCATCAGGCATGGAAAGCCATTGCTGCGCGGCTTCGGCGCCGGACGCAAAGGAGAAATCCCCCGCGAAGATCCACTCAGGGCGCGTCGACAAACCAAGCTGCGCAAGGGCATCGCGCATTCCGATTTCCCGGGTACGGGTCAGGACGTTGCCCTGCGGACCGCGAAGATGGCCGATCCTAGAATGACCCTTTTGATGCAGATGATCTATCGCCAGCGCGGCGCCGTGTTCGTTATCGATCCCGATCCGTGGGAGGGTCGAGCCGTCTATCCATTCACAGGCCATCACCGTCGGCGGCAAGGGGCGGCTACGCTGGGCATTGTCGAAATGCCTTGGGGGAATGTCTCCGTCAAGGAGGATGAGCCCATCGGCGCTCCCCTGATCGAGATGCCCCAAGAGCCGTTTCTGGGCGTCCAAGCTCCCTCGGGTATCGGCGACCATCAGGCTATAGCCCTCAGCCGCGAGAACCTTTGAGATGCCCGAAACGACTTTGGAGAAAAAGGG
Organism: Paracoccaceae bacterium; assembly: GCA_037968535.1. Lineage (GTDB taxonomy): Bacteria > Pseudomonadota > Alphaproteobacteria > Rhodobacterales > Rhodobacteraceae > JAHEAO01. The sequence goes on along the minus strand of JBBKVT010000207.1, from coordinate 14,447 downwards.
ATTGGCCAGGTTCGGCAACAGCGCCACGATATTGCAGGTTCGTTGACGGCGCAGGCTCTGGGCCGCGACATTGACAGTATAGCCTGTTGCTCGGATTGCCTCGGCCACCGCATTTCGAGTCGTCTCCGAGACGACATTGGGATTCGACAATGTGCGACTTACGGTCGCCGTCGAGAACCCCGCTTTGCGCGCAACATCTTGAATCGATGGTCTCCTATTTTCCATATTGTTAGCCGGTATCCTTTGTTTCGCTTGAGGTTGTCGTATCTTTGGCGGTCATCCCCAAAAAGTAAATCTAGCTGGCTCGAGCGGCAGAAGATAGAAAAAATGCAATGGATTACATTTTAAGATTGTAATCGATTACAGTCTCATGTTAAGAGTAATCAACAGAATCGGTGCGAACGGCCATAGGGGGAGCAATGATATGCAGACAAGGACGGAAATCGCCGGGCGACGCCGCCAGACTGCGCGTGCCCTGGCCTCTGAGCCGGCTTTGCGGCCAATCCCGATCTCGGCGAGGCCAATCCGCGCCTGAGCGGTTCAGGATGACCCAGCGGAAATCACGAAAAGGAGGATCATGATGGACAAGACAATGCAGGCCGCTGTGCTGCACGGGGCGAATGACCTGAGATTTCAAGAGATGAAACGCCCTGATCCGGGTCCTGACGAGGTCCTTCTTCGCGTCCATCGCTGCGGGATATGCGGGACGGACTCGCACATCGTCAAAGGCCGGTTTCCGGCCCCGAACCTGCCGCTCATCATCGGACATGAGTTTGCAGGAGAGGTCGCGGCCGTCGGCTCGAATGTTACCTATATTAAGGAAGGCGACAACGCGACGGCGGATATCAATATCGCCTGCGGGCATTGCTGGTTCTGTCGCAACAATCAAAAGCTCTTTTGCCCTGAAGTGCGCCAACTCGGCGTCCACGATCACGGCGGCATGGCCGATTACATGGTGGTTCCGGCCAAGAATATCTATGTGCTCCCGAAAACGATGCCCTGGGATCATGCGGCCTTCATCGAGCCGCTGGCCTGCGCGATTCACGGTCAAAAGCGGATTAACATCAATATTGGCGAAACAGTGCTGATCCTGGGCGCCGGCCCCATGGGGCTGGCCCATGCGTCGTTGTCCAAGGGACGCGGGGCGGGGCAGGTTTTGGTCTCCGAACCCAACGCCCAGCGTCGCGCCAAGGCGCACGACATGGGCAGCGACAAGGAGTTCGATCCGACAACGCCGGAGGGCTTGGAGCTGATCATGGAGGCGACCAGCGGGCGTGGAGCTGATGTCGTGATCGAGGCGGTCGGTAGTACCGTTACTTATGGGCAGGCCTTTGATCTGGTGCGGCGTGGCGGGCGCATCCTAGCTTACGGCGCTGCCGCGACGGATGCCGTCGTCCCGATGAAGCCCTTCGATGTCTACGCAAAGGAGCTGACCATCGTCGGATCCTATGCAGGCACCTACGAGACCTGGCCAGCTGCGATCTCGCTGATCTCGAGCGGCCGCTTCGATCCGAGCAAGATCGTCGATTCTGTGCGTCCGATCTCGGAGGTCCGGGAGGCAATCGAAAGTCTCGATACCGATAAATCAGTCGTAAAGGTCCAGGTACAGATCGCCTAAACGGCATCCTGGGAGTGAGAAGACCAACAAAGTGGAGGAGAAGATGACTAAATTGACCAAGATATTATGGGGCCGTCGCGGCCTTGGTGGCCTTGCCGTCGGCAGCCTAGCGGCCTCGCTGATAGGCGGGACGGCAATCGCCCAAGACAAGCCGACGCTTCAAGCGATCTTCTTGCCGGCAACCTGGGGTGTCGTCGTGCGCGATGTGCTGGCCCCGCAATACGAGGAGGAGACTGGCGTCAGGGTCGAGGTCCAGCTTGTCGCCCGCGATGCGATCCACGACAAGATGGCGACGCTTTTCGCGGCGCAGGATTCCAGCTTCGACATCTTCAATCTGGATTATTCTTGGATTCCGGAGTTTGGAGGAGGCGGGCATCTTGAGCCGCTCGACGACTTGCTGACCAACGAGGACCGAGCCGACTTTTTCGATATGGCTCAGGCGACCGGCTCATGGAACGATACGCTCTACGGGATGCCGCAAACCATCCATCCGCATATCCTGTGGTATCGCAGCGATCTGTATTCCGATCCCGAAATCATGGCGGCCTATAGCGACGCGACCGGCAGCGAACTTGCCCCGCCCGCGACAATGGACGAATGGCTTGTGCAGGCCGAATTTTTCAACGGCATGGAGCATGACGGCCAGACGATCTATGGCTGGGCTGCGCAGGCGGCCAAGGGTTTTGGCAATGTCCACACCTGGCTGAGTTTTCTGTACACCTATGGCGGCTCGGCCTTTAACGAGGACTTTTCCGAGTCGACGCTTTCGACCCCCGAAGCCATCGCAGCGACCCGACAATGGGCGGAGATGATGAAATACATGCCTCCCGGCGCGTCGTCCTTTACCTATGACGATGTCACCACATCGGCCCAGCAGGGGACGGTAGCCACGGCGCTGCAATGGTCTTGGGGCGCCTTTGCTGTGGATATTCCGGAAAGCTCGCAAACCGTCGGCGATTGGGAATTTGTAGAGCTTCCCGCGGTCGATGCCGGCGGTGCAAGCCATCCGCATCTTGCGGCCTGGGTGATCTCTGTCTCAAAATATTCCGACCATGCCGAGGAGGCGAAGAAATTCGTGGCTTGGCTAGAGTTGCAGGAAAACGATGTGGTACAGGCGTCGCTGGGCGGGGGCGACCCCGTGCGCAGGTCGAGCTATTCCAGCCCGACCTTGACCAACGAGACCTTGCCCGACAGCGATATCAAACGGTTCCGCCGCTATGACGTGGTGCTCGATGCGATGGAAAATGCCAAGCCGCGCCCCTTCTTCCCGGGCGAGGAAGCATGGGAAACGGTTGTCTCCGGCCCTCTTCAGGCGATCCAGCTTGGTGAGATGTCGATCGAAGAAGGCTTGGCCGCAGCCGACGAGGCGGTCAATCGGCTATTGACGCGCTGACGACTTTCCCGCCGTTCGGCCCTGTGCCGGTCGGCGGGATCGCTTCGCTGGGTGCGCTTTCACCCACCATCCTAGTTCTTTTTTTTGTATTCCAACCGTCGCAACAGGGCAGAAAAGGCGAATACCATGCCAAGTACAGTCTTTCCCCCGCCAGGCATGACGCAAAGTCGCGCGGTTTCCTCGCGCCGCCGCCGCTATGGGCCGCTCCTGCCGATGCTTCCGGGGATGGTTTTTCTCTTCGTCATGTCTATCTATCCAATGTTCTATTCGCTCTATACGTCGCTCTGGCGCTGGAATCTGGCGAATCCGGGTAATATCCGCTTCGGCGGTTGGCACAATTACAACCTGATCTTGACGGATCCGAGCTTTTGGAACGGGGTCGGCATCACGTTCAAGTTCGTGCTGATCTCCGTCTCCGTCGAGTTGATCCTTGGCATGGCTATCGCGCTCTTGTTCTTCCACCGCTTTCCAGGAGACAGGTTCCTCCGCGCGATCATGATCCTGCCGATGGTTGTTGCGCCGGTCGTTCTGGGCCTGCTGTCGCGCTATATGCTCAACGTTCAATTCGGCATCGTCACCTTCATCACCGAAAGCCTTGGGCTTGGGCGGATCGATTTTCTGGGCGATCCGGATCTGGCGCTTGCTACCCTGATCGTTATCGATGTCTGGCAATGGACGCCGTTCATGTTCTTGATCCTGCTGGCTGCCCTTCAGGGTGTTCCGGAAGATATCATCGAGGCTGCGAAGGTCGATGGCGCCCGTAGCGGCCGGATCTTTTTCGATCATATCCTTCATCTTATCCGCTATCCCATCGCGGTCGCGGTAGCGCTGCGGCTGATCGATGCCTTCCGGGTCTATGACATCATCTTCATGACCACGCGGGGCGGGCCGATCGATGCGACTCAAACACTGTCCTGGCAGATTTACGATGCGGGGTTCAAATCGCTCGATATCGGCTATGCCGCCGCCTATTCTTGGCTGATGCTGATCATGGTCGTGCTGACCGTGACGCTGGCGCTCAAGCTGCTTCTCGGAAAGGGGGCCTGAGATGGCCATGACTACGGATACACCGCATCGCCATATCCTGAGCCGGACTAACCGCGCTGCAGTCAAGACCTGGACCCGCGGGATGGCCGCTCTAATCGTTTCGCTGGTCTTTTTCGCGCCGATCTACTGGATGATCCTGACCGCATTCAAATCGGGCAATGCGGCCTTCTCGGAAACGCCAAGCCTGTTTGTCCGGCCCAGCCTGGAGAATTTCCGCCTAGTTTTTGTCCAGAACGATTTTGGCGCAGCGCTTTCCACATCGCTCTTCGTCACCACGGTCTCAACGTTGTTGTGCCTCGCGGTCGGGGCATCCATCGCCTACCCGCTGGCCCGCGTGAAGATGCGCGGCGAAAGGCATATCGCCTTCTGGATCCTGTCGTTGCGGATCATCCCCCCAGTGGCGACGATCATCCCGCTGTTTTTGATGCTGCGCAGTGTCGGCCTGACCGGATCGATTTGGTCGTTGGTTCTGGTCTATACCTACATGAACTTGCCTCTAACCGTCTGGCTGCTGCGCGGATTTTTCGCCGATCTACCTAAGGAGATCGAGGAAGCAGCTCTCGTCGACGGCGCAAGCCGCATGCGCGCGTTTTTCACCATCACACTGCCGTTGACAGTGCCGGGGCTGATCGCGACCGGCCTTTTGTGCTTCATCTTCGCTTGGAACGAATTTCTGTTCGCCAATATCCTTACCGGCGCGAATACCCGCACAGCCCCTGTTGGCCTGACCGAGTATGTCACCCCTGTGAGCGTCGAATGGAACAAGATTATGGCCGCAGGCACGCTTGTCGTACTGCCGGTCTGGATCGGCGCGCTTTCAGTGCAACGCTATCTCGTCCGCGGTCTGACCCTTGGAGCGGTCAAATGAACGCGCCACACACAGTCCCAAATATAAGGAGCGGCCCCATGCAACGCAACGCAGGATCCGAAGGCGGCATCGAGTTTTCTAAGGTCAACATGACCTTCGACGATGGAACGACTGCAATCGAATCACTCGATCTGGCAATCCGCGAAGGCGAATTCGTCGTGTTCGTCGGCCCGTCGGGCTGCGGCAAGTCAACTGCGCTGCGCATTTTGGCTGGGCTGGAGCAGGCCACCGGTGGGACGATCCGTATCGGCGGCAGGGATGTCACCGATCTCGATCCGCAGGAGCGCGATATCGCGATGATATTTCAAAGCTACGCGCTTTATCCGCACAAGACGGTCTTTGAAAATCTCGCCTATCCACTCAAGCTGCGCAAGCGTTCCAAAGCCGAGATCGCCGAGACGGTCGCGGGCGTTGCCGATATGCTGGGATTGACCCCGCTGCTCAAGCGGAAGCCCGGCACGCTGTCGGGCGGCCAGCGCCAGCGCGTTGCTATGGGCCGCGCGCTTGTACGTAATCCCAAGGCGTTTTTGATGGACGAACCACTGTCGAATCTCGACGCGGCGCTGCGGGTCGAGATGCGGGGCGAGATCCGCCGGCTGCATCGTAAGCTAGGAGTCACCACGGTGTACGTCACCCATGATCAAGTCGAGGCTATGACGATGGGCGACCGTGTGGCGGTGCTTCGCGGCGGTGATCTTCAGCAATTCGACGCGCCCCAGCGGTTGTATGAGCAACCCGCGAACATGTTTGTGGCAAGTTTCATCGGCTCGCCCTCGATCAATTTGTGCCGGAGCCAATACGACAGAACGACCGGGGCGCTCACACTTGGCGAGGCAGGCCTGACGCTCCCGCCCGATCGCAGACCGGCCGAGGATACGAATGGAGAGGTGATGTTCGGGATCCGCCCCGAAACCTTCAGCTATCGCCGCGATCCTGAGCATGATGTGTCGATGACCGTTGTTCCGGATCTGATCGAATCTTTGGGGACCGAGCTTTTGATGCATTTCGATTTGTCCGCCGCGCCGGTGCCGGTCGAGATGACATCAGCCGCCCGCAGCGCCGAAGCGCGCCTTGGCACAGATGCGCACGCGCCGGTAACGACGCGGTTTGTGGCCAAGCTCGACGCGCGTTGCGGCTACCGGGTAGGAGTCCCTGCCGAGATCTGGTTCTCGACCGATCATATCATGCTTTTTGAGCCGTCCCGGGGCCGGACCGTCCTGTCATCCAAACCGCTTGTCATGCCGGACGCCTGAGCCGCTTCAATCCAGAGCTCCAAAGGAGACCCCGATGTTTAGGTACAGCTATGACGCCCTTGTTTATGCGAACGAGCCCATTGAAAAGTCGATCCACCGGGTTGCGAAATATGGCTATGATGCCATCGAACTTGTCGGCGAGCCGGCCCAGCACGATACCGCTGAAGTGCGCCGCCTGTGCATCGATGCAGGGATCGGGGTATCCTCGATCTGTTCGATCTTTTTCGGACCCGAGCGCGATCTTGTGGCTATCGATCCCGCAATGCGCCGCAAGGGCATCGATTATGCCCGCTCCGTCGTCGATTTTGCCGCCGAGACCGGTGCGCCGACGATCAATCTCGCCCCGAGCCCTGTGGGAAAGCTTGCGCCTGAGGGCGAGGCGCAGCAGGAATGGGATCTTGCGCTCGAAAGCCTAACCGAGATCGCGGATTACGCCGAAAAGGCGGGAATCCGGACCTGCCTTGAGCCGTGGAATCGCTATGAGACCTATTTCATCAACCGGCTCGATCAGGCGCTTGCACTGGCCGAGGCCGTCGGCCATGCGAACCTTGGCGTCATGGGCGACAGCTTTCATATGAACATCGAGGATGTCGATATTGCCGGAAATTACCGCAGAGCAGGCGACCGACTTTTCCATGTCCATTTCGCCGACAGCCAGCGCGCCGCGCCGGGTGCGGGCCATCTCGATTTCGCTCCAATGGTCCAGGCTTTGATTGATATCGGATACCAGGGCTATATCGCGTTTGAATTGCTGCCCGCTGCCGCGGATCCCTTCGCGACGCTCAAGAGCGGCGGCGGCGATGAGTTTCTCGACGCCTATACCGAGCTTGCCATTAAGACGATCAAGGCCGTCGAGGCAGAGGTGCGGCGATGAGCGCGCCGCAATACGGGGCCAGCACGTTTATCTGGGTTTCGCCCTTTTCCGGCGATACGCTCGAATTGATCGACAAGGTGGCCGAGGCCGGATTTGACCTTATCGAGATTTGCATCGAGGACCCGGCCGGGATCGACACCGACGCGATCGGAGCGCGACTGGCGCAGGCAGGGATCGATGCGACTGTTTGCGGCGCATTTGGTCCTGATCGCGATGTCAGTTCAGATGATCCGCAGATCCGGGCGATGGGTCTTGCCTACATAAAGACTTGCACGGATATCGCGACAGCGCTTGGCGCAAACATGGTCGCCGGGCCGATGTATTCTTCAGTGGGCAAGACTGAGATCGTTTCGCGCGAAAAACGAGCGCAACAATGGGATTGGGCGGCAGAGGCTCTTGGCGATGCCGGGACATACGCGGCGCAGCGTGGGGTTAGGCTGGCCATCGAGCCGCTAAACCGCTTCGAGACCGATCTGATCAACACAGTCGCTCAGGGGTTGGATCTTGTCAGCCGGATCGACTGCCCGAATGTCGGGCTGCTTCTTGATACGTTTCACATGAATATCGAGGAGCAATCGATCCCTGATGCCATCCGCCTTGCAGGCGATAAGCTGTTTCACTTCCATGCTTGCGCCAGCGACCGGGGCGTGCCGGGGCGAGATCATCTGCCCTGGTCCGAGATCGCGGCGGCTCTTGGCGATGCCTCATATTCTGGGCCGTGGGTGATTGAGGCGTTCAATCCTGCCATTACCGAGATCGCGAAGGCTGTTTCGCTTTGGCGCCCGTTGGCGGAAAGTCAGGATGCGATTGCATTTGAGGGCCTGGCGCACCTCAAAGCCGTCGCAAAAGCCCGCGCCTGATCGGGATCACCGCTGGCTAGCTGTTCCATCCCGGATGATCACATTTCCCCTCGGCGGTCGGCCCTGTTCATGGCAAGATCGGTTCTGAGGGAACTTCGGGACGGGGGGCGACCATGCTGATCCGTCTTCATAAGCAAGCGACGACGACGCCGAAGGTCCGGGCCTCGATACAGGCGAGCACGGAGCCTGCGCCGATGCTGGCCGAGCGTTTCGGGGTCCCCACCGTTGAATTACGTAGCGGTCTCGGCTCATTTTAACCGTATGGAGTCAACTATGACTAGAAGTCCGGAGCCGGTAAAACTTCTGCTAGCATAAGGTTTGACTGCGTCTACCGCTGAGCGTCTTCCGCGCGAAAAGGAATGTTCAGCGATATGGCGCTCAGCGAAATCACCCACGAGAGTGTATTGGAAGCGATAAGAGAGTTCGACGACTTGGGTGTCCGTCGTCAGAGATATTAGGCCAGTTGGTGTCTTGATCTAAGAGAGGGTCTGGCTCATCTGGTTGCTTTGATTATGCGGCGGATTTGCGGTGAAGGAAGCGTCGCGTTTCGATGGTCTTCTGTTTGATCCTTTCTCGTTGTTTCAGAATGATCTCACAGCACCTAAGAAAGAGCTACCCATCGCGCATCCTGTTTTGAGGACTGTATGCAGGCCTCGATAAACCGTATTCCGATCATCCCGTCGTAGATCCCCGGCAAGGGTGTTGCGGCACCGGATCGTATTTCCTGGCCGGAACCGCGAATGATCCTCGCGGCGTCGCTGTAGATAGTCGCGAATGCCTCCAGATAGCCTTCCGGATGGCCGCCCGGTATTCTTGTGACTGCGTTGGCGGCCTTGGTCGCGCCGGCTCCGCCGCGGGTAAGCACTTGTTTGGCTTGGCCGAAACGGGTGAACGTCATTTCATTCGGCTGCTCCTGCGCCCACTCCAGACCGCCCTTGCTGCCATAGACCCTCAGGCGCAACCCGTTTTCATTGCCGACGGCAATTTGGCTGGCCCAGAGCATACCTTTGGCTCCGTCTTCGAAACGCAGCAGGATCTGGGCGTTGTCATCGACCCGACGGCCGGGAACAAAAGCGTCCAGATCTGCGGCAAGGGCTTTAGGCACCAGTCCTGTCACAAAACAGGCGAGGTTGAAGGCGTGTGTGCCGATATCGCCGATACAGCCGCCAGCGCCGGATTTTGAGGGATCAGTTCGCCAGTCGGCCTGCTTGCTGTGCGTCTGCTCGGTGAGCCAATCCTGGGCATATTCGACCTGAATGACCCGCAACTTTCCCAGATCGCCGCTCGCTATCATTTCACGCGCCTGGCGGATCAGCGGGTAGCCGGTATAGTTGTGCGTAAGAATAAAATGCCGGTTCGATCTTGCGACCGCCGCCGCGATTGCCTCGGCTTCCTGCGGTGTGGCGGCCAGTGGTTTGTCGCAAATCACGTGAATTCCGGCATCAAGGAACGCGATCGCGGGCGCGGCGTGCATGTGGTTAGGCGTGACAATCGCGACGGCGTCAATGCCGTCGGGGCGCGCTGCTTCGGCCGCGGCCATCTCGCGAAAATCAGAATAACTGCGCTCCGGTGCGATGCCTAGATCGCTTGCAGAAGCTGCTGCGCGCTCCGGATTTGACGACAACGCGCCGGCGATAAGTTCCCATTCGCCATCGAGCCGCGCCGCAAAACGATGGACGCCGCCAATAAACGCGCCCTGGCCGCCGCCGACCATGCCAAGCCGCAGCCGCCTCATTGTGCCAGCCCCAGCATTGCGCGGATCGCCGGCATATCAGTCGCGCCGGCGGCGAAATCGTCAAAGGTCTTTTCCGTGACCTGAATGATATGGTCGGCGATGAACGGCGCGCCTTCCGCCGCGCCCTGTTCCGGCGATTTCAGGCAGCACTCCCATTCCAGAACCGCCCAGCCGTCATAGCCGTATTGCGCCAGTTTCGAGAAGATCGCGGCAAAATCGACTTGTCCGTCACCGAGACTCCGGAAGCGCGCCGCGCGATCAATCCAGGGCTGGTATCCGGAATAGACCCCCTGCCGCCCGGTGGGATTGAATTCGGCGTCCTTGACGTGAAAGGCGCAGATCCGGTCGTGATAAAGGTCGATGAAGGCCAGATAATCCATCTGTTGCAGCAGGAAATGCGACGGATCGTAGTTGATGCGCGCACGGTCGTGGCCACCGGTTGCCTCTAGAAACATCTCAAAAGTCGTGCCATCGAAGACATCCTCGCCCGGATGGATTTCAAACCCGATATCAACGCCATGGTCCTCGTAGACGTCCAGAATGGGCCCCCAGCGACGCGCCAGTTCCGCAAAGGTCTCTTCGATCAGGCCGGGCGGGCGCTGCGGCCACGGGTAGAGGTAGGGGAACGCCAGCGACCCGGTGAAGGACACCGTCGTGTCCAGCCCGAGGTTGCGCGCCGCGACGGCGGCATTCTTCATCTGGCTGACCGCCCAGTCCTGTCGCGCGGCCGGTTTGCCGCGCAGCTCCGGCGGCGCAAAACCATCGAAGGCGAGATCATAGGCCGGGTTCACGGCGACCAGCTGGCCCTGCAGATGGGTTGACAGCTCGGTGATCTCGACGCCTGCATCGTCGCAGATGCCCCTGACCTCGTCGCAGTATGTCCGGCTGTCGGCGGCCGTGTCCAGATCAAACAGGCTTGCGTCGAAACTGGGTATCTGCACGCCCTTGTATCCGAGGTCCGCCGCCCATCTGGTGATGTTTTCCAGATTGTCAAACGGTGGCTTGTCGCCCGCAAATTGCGCCAGGAACAGCGCGGGGCCTTTGATGTTTGCCATGAATATTCTCCGCTTTGAAACGTTAGTTTGGCTGTAGAAAACGTCCGGCGCTATGTGTCGCCGGCCAGGTCGCTCAGCATCGTCAGGTGCCGGATATCGACGGGTCGCGCAAGCAGCTCGCCCTGCCGGTCGAACAGCGGTTTAAGATGCGGCATCGCAAGGTGCTCATCCAGGTATTCCTGACTGCGAAAGTTTTCGTAGAATACGAAAACACAGGGGTCGTTGGCGTCGGAATGAAAGTCATAGCTTATGCAACCTTCTTCCGCGCGCGTCGGCGCGACCTGAGCTGCCAGAATTTTCTGGAGTTCTTCGCGGGTTTCGGGTTTGGCGACGACGGTGCCGATGATGGTACAGAGTTTCGTCATGGGTCAGTTCCTTTTCTGGTTAAGTGGCACGGCGAAGATGATTATGGCGCCGCGGGCGATAAGCTTCTGGCTGCATTCAAGCCCGAACAGGATCAGGCATTGTTGATCAGACCGATCATCAGTGCGCCGACGATCGTTCCGATCACCGTGCCATAAGCACCGAACAGGCTGGTTCCGCCAAGCACCGCTGCCGCGATAACCGACAGTTCGTCGCCCTCGCTGAGTTGGAAGCGACCCGACTGCAACCGGCCGGCATAGAGCATTCCGGCAAGAGCCGCTGCCATCGAAGAGATGATCAGCACTCGGAACTTAACTAACTTTGTGTCGATCCCGGAATAGCGCGCCGCCATTTCACCGCCGCCGGTGGCAAGCACGCGGCGGCCGAAGGTGGTGCGTTTCAGAACATAGTGACCGATCGCCCCAAGGATCAGAGTCCAGAACAGCAGGACCGGAATGATACCGACAGAGCCGCCTCCGAACAGCCAGGAATAGGCCGGCTCTATGATTGGAACAGCTGCAGTGCCGCTGATCCACATAGCGACGCCCTTGGCAAATGCCCTCGGCATGGTCGAGAATCGGCCCCCAGCGCCGGGCTAGCTCGTCTAAGGCCGTCTCTACCAACCCCGCTGGGCGTTGAGGCCAAGAATAGATATAGGGCCAGGCAAGCGCGCCGGAAAAGCTCGCAAGCGCGGTCAGACCAAGATTCCGCGATGCCGTCAGCGCCTTTTTGACCTGAATGACAGCCCATTCCTGCCGGGCTTTCGGGTTGTTGTGAACCGAGGCATCGGCAAAGCCGACGAATGCGAGATCGTAGGCCGGATCAGGCCAGGAATTGAACGGTGCCGCGTCTCCTGCGAACTGCGCAAGAAACAATCCAGGGCCGTTCAGTGTCTTCATCCTGCGCCTCCCCTCACCTGCATAACCAGCTTTGTAATCGGTTACATTGACCAATAAGTATTTATGTAATCGATTGCAAATCCTTTTTCGTGTCTGTGAGCAACGTGCGCCCAACTTTTCCACCAAAGGGTCGATGTGACCGGCGCCCCAAGCATCCTCCCGCACGCGCCTTTGCAACTGCCAGCGCCTCTCTGGTGCGGCGCGAGATGGCCTCGCGTTCCTCTTGGGCCACCAGCGCCATGATCCCGACGGTCAAATCGTCGGCCTCTGGCATGTCGACGGCGAGGAACCGGACCCCGCTGTCCCTGAGTGTCAGCAGGAAGGCCGCGTTCCGGGAGAGCCGATCAAGCTTGGCAATGACAAGCGTCGCACCAGTCAGCCTCGCAAGCGTCAATGCTTCCAACAGCTCCGGTCGCTCGTTCTTGCGTCCGCTTTCGACCTCTGTGAACCGGGCAAGCACGTCAGCGTTGCGGGATGTCGCGAAGTTGTTAATGGCCTTGCGTTGCGCCTCCAGCCCAAGTCCCGATCGTCCTTGCCGCGCTGTCGAGACCCGCTCGTAGGCGACGTACTTCGATGATGGGACAGTCACTCTGACCATGTACACACCTGCCTGACGTTGGTTGCGCAGGTGTGTACGATACATACCGGCGCACTCGTAGCGATGCGTGGTCGCGCCTTACAGGTTTTCGGGAATGGTCCGGACAAGCACGCCTTCGTCGCCGGGATCGATTTCTTCCCCGTCAGGGGTCAGCGTTCGCGGCCAGTCCTTGTATCCCAGCGCAAGCGGGCTTTCCTGCAGGTTGCCGTCAGCGTCCTCATAGACCGTCACGAACTTGATTGTCATGCCCGCCGAGCGTGGGGGTGGACACGGTGCCGGTCCGTGACCCTTACCGCCCCCGCTTGTCGGCCACCGACCACACCACCGATCCGATGGTCAGCAGCGCACCGATTGCTGGTTCGATATCGGAGGCCTGGACATAGCCCCTGGCGACCAGCGCGGTTCCCGCGACGGTCAGGATCTGGCGCACGAGCGCGAGGATTGCAGGTTTCAGCATGGGGGATCTCCTGTTCAAAGTTCATTGGTGGTGGTGAGGACGTCGCCCGACGTCATGGTCGCCAGACGCTGGATGCGGGGTGGCCAGGTTGCGGGCCAGCGCGCGCCAAGGAGGCGGGACTTGGCGATGCGGGCGATGGTGACGGCGTCGGACTGGTTGCCGCCGAGCACGTGGAAGTGCGTGCTGTCCTGGCCGATGGCGAAGCCGACATGCCCGCCGGTGCCGCGTTTGAAGACTAGCACCGCGCCAGGGATCGGCGTCACCTCCTGCCCGAACAACAGCCAGTTGCGCGCCCAGTAGGGATTGCTTCCCAGAGCGGCGAGCAGGGGTTCCTTCGGCAAGGTCACCCGGACGCAGGTCTCGACGAAGTCGCCGCACCAGGGGTTTTTCGAGGGATCGCCGAGGGAGCGGCCATCGCGTTTCAGCCAGTCGATCAGCCAGGAGCGGTCGCGGACCTCATGGCGGCCGAGCGCCGATCTGGCCTCGGTGATCCAGGGCAAGGGCCCCTGCGGCGCCAGCGACGCGGCCCGACCGTTCGCGGCGATCAGATGCCTGAGCGCGCGGGCTGTCCGCATGCCCCAGATGCCATCAACCGCGCCGGGTCTGTGGCCGAGCTGTTCCAGTCCGCTCTGGATCAGGTGGAGGGGGTCGCGGGTGTCGGTGGTCATGGGGAGGATTCCTTTCGCTTCGTTTTTCGAATTGGTGGCGCCGGGCAACAAAAAACCCGCCTTGCGGGCGGGTCGGGGTGGTCGTTTGGGTAAAAGAGGCAGTTGGAAGGATGGCGGCTAAGGCCGCTGCGCCAGTTCCCGCAGCAGTGTGTTGGTTTCGCGGGCCTGCTGTTTCAATTCGTTGATCGAGACCGAGAGCGCGTCAAACCGCACATCCTGCCGTGTGGCGCTGTTTTCCAGCACCCGGACCCGGGCTTCCAGCTGGGCTGAACTGGCGCGTTCGGTCACGATCATTTCGCGGGTCTCGGTCAGGGCCGAGGTCAGCCGGTCGGCGGCGCTCTGCAGCGAGGCCAGTGTCCCGCCGCCCCACCAGATCAGCCCGGCGACCGAGACCAGCATGGTCCAGGCCAGCGCCTTGTTGATCGTGATGCCGCGTTCGCTGTTTTCAATCATGGGTCTGGCCATCCCGGGTTATCCTTCTTCTTTCGCAGGGGGTGCGCATCCTTCTTTCGCAGGCGGTGCGCACCGGTTCGAGCCGCGCCACCTAAACGGATGCAAAGCCGGTCCAGATCGCATCGATCCTGGTGTCGCTGAGCCCGGCTGCGGCCGCGATCATCACGGTCATCGGATCGAGGCGGTATGCCATCTGGAAGGCCGCGAAGGTGACGCGGGCATCGGTCTGATCGGGCTCGGGCAAGGCCGAGAACAGAGGCGCGAGGGCGGCCGGAACCGCGCCTGTCGCCGCGGCGGCCACCGCCT
>JBBKVT010000206.1:0-15587 GCA_037968535.1 Paracoccaceae bacterium | reverse complement strand
GCGGCAAACTGCGCGCCGGGGCGGACCGGACCTGAGCCGGACGCCGGCGGCGGGGCGGCCGGTGAATCAGGGGTTAATGCCTGAAAAACAACACAAAATTTCGGTCTGCATTGCGTCTGCATTGTGTATGCAAAACGTATGGCAACCGGTCGGCGGAATCCCCGGTTAACGGGGCGGGCGGGGTCGGGTCGCTGGCCTGTGGGACGGTCAGATATCAACCTCGACCGCCACGCCGGATTTTCGGGCCAGATCGACCGCTGCCGCTGCGACTGCCAGATCCTGCAGCCCGACGCCGGTGCCGTCGAACAGGGTGATCTCATCGTCCGAGGTGCGACCGGGATGGGTGCCGTTGATGACCTCGCCGATGGTTGTGATGTCGGTTTCCTTGATCAGCCCGGCGGCAATGGCGTGCTGAGCCTCGCCCAAGGTTATGGATTGCGCGACCTCGTCGGTGAAAACGGTGGCGCGGGTCAGAAGCGCGGGTTCGACCTCTTGCTTGCCGATGGTGTCGGTGCCCATGCAGGCCAGATGCGTGCCGGGGCGGACATGCGCATCCATCAGCGAGGCGGCGGGCGACGAGGTGATGGTGATGATCACGTCGGCCTGCGCGCCGAGGTCTTCAAGGCTGACCGCTTCGAATGGCAGGCCAAGCTCTGCGGCGATCTTGCCCAAGGTGGGCAGCATGTCGGGGTGCAGGTTCCATGCCACCACACGCTCGAACTTGCGCACCTTGGCGGCGGCGCGCAGCTGGAAGCCTGCCTGATGACCCGCGCCGACCATGCCGAGCACCTTCGCATTCTTGCGGGCCAGCCGATCGATCGAGATCGCCGAGGCGGCGGCGGTGCGCAGCGCTGTCAGAAGGTTGCCGCCGACCATCGCGGTGGGCCGCCCGGTTTCGGGATCAAAGAGGTAAACGGTGGATTGGTGGTTGGTAATGCCCTTGTCGGCATTGCCGGGGAAATAGCCGCCCGCCTTGACCCCGAGGTTTGCCCCCGCTCGGTCCAGACCGGATTTGAAGCCATACTGGCGGCCTTCGCCAAGTGCCTCTCGCACCACCGGGAAGTTATAGGCATCGCCCCGCGCCATGGACGCAAAGACAGCCTCGACCGCGGTGAAGGCGGCGTCGGCGGTGATCAGGCCGGCGATCTCTTTTTCGGGGACGATGTGCATTGGGTGGGCCTTTCGCAGAAAAATGGGCCGGGGGTTGCCCGGCCCGAAGGTGAGGGAGTCGTTCCTAGTAAGCTTTGCCGCGCGCCGACACCGGCCAGAGAGCTTCGACCTTGCCGTTCCTGACCCCGACATACCAATCGTGAACGTTGCAGGTCGGATCACAATGACCGGGGATCAGTTTCAGCTTGTCATTGACCTTGAGCACGCCCTTGGGGTCTTCGACAACGCCGTGTTCGTCCGAGCATTTGATGTATTTCACATCGTCGCGGCCAAAGATGACCGGCAGGCCGCTATCGACCGACTGGGCTTTCAGACCGGCATCGACGATGGCCTTGTCGGGCTTGGCATGGCTCATCACGGAGGTCAGGATGAACAGCGCGTTTTCCCATTCGCCCTGATCGATGCGCTTGCCGTCCTTGTCGTGGATGCGGCCGTAATCGGCATCCATGAAGGCGTAGGAGCCGCACTGCAACTCGTTGAAAACGCCGGAGTTGGATTCAAAATAGTAGCTGCCGGTGCCGCCACCCGAGACGAGTTCCGGTTCCAGTCCTGCCTTCTTCAAAGCAGCGACGGCGTCCTTGACCTGCGCGATGGCAGCGTCGAGCTTGGCCTTGCGGTCGTCGTAGCTATCGATGTGCTGCATCGCGCCCTGATAGGCCTGAATGCCGGTGAACTTGAGGTTCGGGGCGGCATCGATGGCCTTGGCGATGTCCACGACCGCTTCGGTCGTGGTGACCCCGCAGCGGCCCGCGCCGCAGTCGATCTCGACGAAGCATTCGATGGTGGTGCCGTGCTTTTGCGCGGCGGCGGACAGTTCGGCGACGTTGGCGATGTCATCGACACAGACGATGATTTTCGAGCCGAGTTTCGGTAGGCGGGCGAGGCGGTCGATCTTGGCGGGGTCGCGGACCTGGTTGGAGACCAGCACATCCTTGATGCCGCCGCGCACGAACACTTCGGCCTCGCTGACCTTCTGGCAGCAGACGCCGACCGCGCCGCCGAGCTTTTCCTGCAATTTCTGCACATCGACGGATTTGTGCATCTTGCCGTGGGAGCGGTGGCGCATACCGTGGGTCTTGGCATAATCGCCCATCTTCTTGATGTTGCGTTCCAGCGCGTCCAGATCGAGGATCAGGCAGGGGGTCTGGATGTCTGCCTCATCCATGCCGGGCAGGGCGGGCACGTCGAAGCCGACTTCGAGGCTCTTGATATCTACGGGTGCGTTCATGGGTTTCCTCCTATCGCCCTATTGCCAGGGCAGTTTTTCCAGGTCGACGTTGCCGCCGGTGATGATGACGCCGACGCGCTTGCCGGCGAAAATGTCGCGGTTCTTCAGGATCGTTGCCAGCGGCACGGCGGATGACGGTTCCATCACGATCTTCATGCGCTTCCAGATTAGCTTCATCGCGTCGATGATTTCCTGCTCGGACGCGGTCAGGATGTCGGTGACATGGTTTTGGACGAAATGCCAGGTGAGGTCCTTGAGCGGAACCTTCAGGCCGTCGGCGATGGTTTCGGGCGCGTCGTCGGCGATGATGTGGCCGGCCTTGAAGCTGCGGTAGGCGTCGTCGGCCTGTTCGGGCTCGGCGGCGTATATCTTGATGGTCGGCGCGATGGTCGACAGCGTCAGGCAGGTGCCCGAGACCATGCCGCCGCCGCCGATGGGCGCGATCACCGCGTCGAGGTTTGCGACCTGGTCGTTCAGCTCGCGCGAACAGGTGCCCTGACCCGCGATCACCCGGGGGTCGTTGTAGGGATGGACGAATTCCGCGCCGGTTTCTGCGACGACTTCGGCGAAAACGGCTTCACGGCTTGTGGTCGAGGGTTCGCATTCCACCACGCGGCCGCCGTAGCCCTTGACGGCGTCCTTCTTGGCCTGCGGTGCGGTGCGCGGCATCACCACGGTGCACGGGATGCCCCGGCGACCGGCGGCGTAGGACAGGCAGGTGCCGTGATTGCCCGATGAATGGGTCGCGACGCCCTTCGACGCCTGCGCGTCGGTAAGCCCGAAGACTGCGTTCGACGCGCCACGGGCCTTGAATGCACCGGCCTTTTGCAGGTTCTCGCATTTGAAGAACAGCTGCGCCCCGGTCAAGTCGTTGAGGAAGCTCGAGGTCAGCACCGGCGTGTTGTGGATATAGGGCCGGATCCGATCATGCGCTGCAACCACATCGTCGTAGGTGGGGATATACATCGCGTGGTCCTTCATGCTGCGGCCTTTGCGGGCTGGCGGGCAGTGCTGCGGTAATGCTCTTGCGCCGCCGCGACGCCGGATCCGAGTTTGATGTCGATGCCAAGGTCTACCATAACCATCTCGGCGGTGGCGATACCCGAAAGCGCCATGACGTCGGTCATCGAGCCCAGATGGCCGATGCGGAAGACCTTGCCCGCAACCTCGCCCAGACCGGTGCCGAAGGCGACGCCGTATGTCTTGGCGGAATGCTCGACGATGCGGGTCGCGTTGAAACCTTCGGGGGTGCGGATCGCGCTGACAGTGTCGGAATAGAGATCCGGCGAGACGGCGCAGAGGTCCAGCCCCCAGCCCTTGATCGCGGCGCGGATGCCGCTGGCGATGCGGGTGTGGCGGGCGAAGACGTTTTCCAGCCCCTCGGTCAATAGCAGGTTCGAGGTGTAGTTCAGCCCGTTCAGCAGCCCGACGGGGGGCGTGTAGGGATAGGCGTTGTTGGCATAACCCTTGGCCATGTCGCGGATATCGAAGAAGGTGCGCGGCAGTTTCGCGGTCTCGACGGCTTTCATCGCGCGTGGCGAAAAGCCGACGATGGCAAGGCCCGCGGGCAGCATGAAGCCCTTCTGGCTGCCGGTCACGGCGATATCGACGCCCCACTCGTCCATCCGGAAATCCATCGAGCCGATCGAACTGACACCATCGACGAAGAGCAGTGCGGGGTGCTTGGCCGCATCGAGCGCGCGGCGCACGGCGGCAATGTCGGATTTGACGCCGGTCGCGGTCTCATTATGGGTGGCGAGCACGACCTTGATCGCGTGGCCCTTGTCGGCGGTGAGGATTTCCTCGTAGCGGTCGGCGGGGATGCCCTGACCCCAAGGTGTTTCGACCACGGTCATGTCGAGGCCATGGCGGTTGCACATGTCGATCCAGCGGTGGCTGAACATGCCGTTGCGTGCGGCGAGCACCTTGTCACCGGGCGAGAGCGTGTTGGTCAGCGCGGTTTCCCAGCCGCCGGTTCCGGTCGAGGGGAAGATGAAGACCTCGGCATTCTTCGACTTCAGCACCTTTTGGACGTTGCGCCGCGCCGGGTGCAGAATCTCGCCAAACAGCGGCGAGCGGTGATCGAGCGTCGGCATGTCGCAGGCGCGGCGGACATCTTCGGGGATGTTGGTCGGGCCGGGGATGAAGACGGGATTCTGGAAACTCATGGTGCCCTCCTGTGGGTGTTGGCCTGAATATGGGCGGTCGCACCGGGCATTGCAATTATTTTGAAATCTTTTTTCATTTCTTGGATAAAGGGAATTTAGCCACGATTTCAGGGGCTTGATTTTTTCAGTGAATGAAATGTAATTTCAGACAGTTCGGAAAGGAGCGGTCATGTCGGAAGCAAGGAAGCGCGGGCGGCCGAAAGGCTTTCATGACAAGACCGAGCAGAACACGATCCAGTCGCTGGACCGCTCGATGGATGTGCTGGAACATCTGGCAGAGCATCCGGGGCCGACGCTGACCGAACTGGCCGAAGCGCTGGACCAGTCTGCCGCGACGATCTACCGGATCCTCGTGACATTGCAGAACCGTGGCATGGTCGAGGCGGAGGCCGAGCATCAGACCTGGTTTGTCGGGCCGAAGGCGTTTCTGGTCGGGTCGGCATTTCTGCGGCGATCCGGACTGGTCGAGCGCAGCCGACCGGTGATGCGCTGGCTAATGGAGGAAAGCGGCGAGACCGCCAATCTGGGGATCGAGCGGCGCGATCAGGTGCTGTTCGTGAGCCAGGTCGAAACCCATGCTTCGATCAGGGCATTCTTTCCGCCCGGCACGCAATCGCCGATGCATGCGTCGGGCATCGGCAAGGCGCTTCTGGCGCAGTATCCGGCGGCGCGGATCGACCGGATCATCGGCGCAAGGCTGGAGCGATTCACCCCGACCACGCTGACCGATGCCGCAGCCCTTCGTCAGGAACTGGAGACGATCCGCCAGCGCGGTTTTGCCGTCGACAATGAAGAACGGTCCGAGGGCATGCGCTGCATCGCGACGGCAGTGTTCGACGCCACCGGCGAGGCGGTCGCGGGGGTGTCGGTGTCGGGGCCGGTCAGCCGGGTCCGGGTGACGGATGTCGAGCGGCTGGGCGGTTTGGTGGCTCGCGCGGCGCGCGAGATCTCGGTCGGGCTGGGGGCGCGGGTTGAAACCGGCGCGCCTGCCGTTGCGGGGCAGGCGCGATAGGGTTTGTGTGAACCGCGTCGGGAGTTCTAGCCCAGAACGGTCTTGACCGCCTCGGCCGTCGCACTGACGATCTTTTCCGCCTCTTCGCGAGTCAGGCAAAGCGGGGGTGCAAAGCCCAAAATGTCGCCCTGCGGCATGGCGCGGCAGATGACGCCCCGGCGCAGCATCTCGGCGACGACCTTGGCGCCGGTCGCCTGCTTGGGGTCGAAGAAGGTGCGCGAGTCGCGGTCTGCGACCAGTTCAACGGCACAAAGCATGCCTTCGCCGCGAATCTCTCCGACATTCGGGTGGTCGCCCAAGGCATCGTTCATCGACGTGTTGAGTTGCGCGCCGACGGTGCCCGCGTTTTCCACCAGCCCAAGCCGGTCGATCAGTTCGAGGTTGGCGACGCCCGCAGCGGCGCCGATCGGATGGGCGGAATAGGTCCAGCCGTGGCCGAGCACGCCGTTTTCGTCGGTGCCACGTTCCAGCACCTTCCAGACCTTGTCCGAGATGATCGACCCCGAAAGCGGCGCATAGGCCGAGGTCAGGCCCTTGGCGATGGTGATGAAGTCAGGCTCGATTCCGTAATGCGCCGATCCGAACATCGTGCCAAGCCGGCCGAAGCCGGTGACAACCTCGTCGGCGATCAACAGGATGTCGTGTTTCCTGAGCACTTGCTGGATCGCCTGCCAGTAACCGGCGGGTGGTGGAACGATGCCGCCAGTGCCCAGAACCGGCTCGCCGATGAAGGCGGCGATGGTGTCGGCACCCTCACGCTCGATCATCGCCTCGAGTTCCGCCGCGCAATGGGCGCTGAACTGTTCCTCGGACATCGCGGCGTCGGGTCGGCGGAAGTAATACGGCGCTTCGGTGTGGATGACCTGGGACAGCGGCAGGTCGAATTTCTTGTGAAACAAGTCAAGCCCGGTCAACGAGCCGGTGACAAGGCCCGAACCGTGATAGCCGCGCCAGCGCGAGATGATCTTCTTCTTCTCGGGCCGGCCGAGGATGTTGTTCATGTACCAGATCAGCTTGACGTTGGTCTCGTTGGCATCCGAGCCGGAAAGTCCGAAATAGACCTTCGACATGTTGGCGGGGGCGCGGTCGAGCACCATCTTGGACAGCGTGATCGAGGCTTCGGTGCCGTGGCCGGCATAGGCGTGGTAATAGGCCAGTTCCTTGGCTTGCTTGGCGATGGCTTCGGAAATTTCGGGGCGGCCATAGCCGACGTTGACGCAGTAAAGCCCGGCAAAACCGTCGAGCAGCTTGTTGCCGTCACGATCCTCGATATAGACGCCCTTGCCGCCGGTCACGACGCGTTGCGCGGCGTCGCCTCGGGCGAATTGCGCCAGATGCGTCGAGGGGTGGAAGAAGTTTTCACGGTCCCATTGGGCCAGGATGTCGTTGGTCAGCATGTCGGTTCCTTTCAAGGTGGGGACGTCAGGCCCAGTCACGGCAGACGTATTTGATGTCGGTGAAGGCTTCCAGCCCGTAACGCGCGCCTTCGCGGCCAAGGCCGGATTGTTTCATCCCGCCGAACGGGATCGGTGCGCCGGTGACCTTGGTGCGGTTGACCGCGACCATGCCGAAATTCAGCGCCCGGCTGGCGCGGTAGATGCGGCGCGGGTCCATCGTGTGCAGATAGGCGACCAGCCCGTATTCGGTGGCATTGGCGCGGGTCAGCGCCTCGGACTCGGTGTCGAAGGCGGCAATTGCCGCGACCGGGCCGAAGGTTTCTTCGTGGAAGATCAGCGCGTCTTGGGGCACGTCGGCCAGAACCGTCGGCTGGAAGAACAGCGGGCCTTGCGGATCACGCTTGCCGCCGGTCAGCAAGGTCGCGCCGCGATCGAGCGCGTCCTTGACGTGGGATTCCTGCTTGGCCACGGCGGCCTCGTTCATCAGCGGACCGAGGTCGCGATCGTCCATGCCGGGGCCGAGGGTCAGGGCCTTGGCGCGTTCGGCGAAGCGGCGGCAGAAGGTGTCGTAGACGGCGCGTTCGACGAAAAATCGGTTGGCGCCGAGGCAGTCCTGCCCGGTGGTGGCGAACTTGGCCTTGATCGCCTCGTCCACCGCCTGATCGATGTCGGCATCGGCGAAAAGGAGAAAGGGCGCGTGACCGCCGAGTTCCAGCACCAGCCGTTTCACGGTGTCTGCGGAGTTGCGGTAAAGCAGCTTGCCGACCTCTGTCGAGCCGGTGAACGACAGCGCGCGGACCCGGGCGTCTTTGGTCCATTCGCCGACGATTTCGGGCGCGTCGCCGGGGATGACGTTGAAGACGCCGGATGGCAGGCCCGCGCGGTGCGCCAGTTCGGCCAGCGCCAGCGCTGAAAGTGGGGTTTCGGCGGACGGGTGTGCGACCACGGTGCAGCCAGCGGCCAAAGCCGCGGCGGCCTTGCGGGTCAGCATTGCGGCGGGGAAATTCCACGGGGTGATCAGGGCGGCGACGCCGACGGGTTCGCGCCACAACTCCATCTCGGCATCGGCAAGGTGCGAGGTCACGCCCTCGATGTTGGGGCGCTTGGCCTCTTCGGCGTAGAAGTCGAGGAACGAGGCGGCATAGTCGATCTCGCCCCGCGCCTCGGACAACGGCTTGCCCTGTTCGGCGACCATGATGAGGGCGAGGTCGTCCTTCGCGGCGCGCACAAGCTCGAACCAGCGGCGCAGCAGCGCCGAGCGTTCCTGCGGCATCAACGCGGCCCAGTCGGCAAAGGCGGCGTCGGCGGCGTCCGTCGCTTGGCGCGCAAGCGGCGCGCCGCAAAAGGCGACGGTTGCGACGGTCTGGCCGGTGGCAGGGTCGCTGACGGTGAATTCGGTGGGGCCCGACACCCAGTCGCCGTTCAGATAGCCATGGGTGCGAAACAGCGTTTCATCGGACAGGCGGGAAGCAAGCTTTGCCAAGGGGCACCTCTGGTCAGCGGATTTCGAGTCTGCCTACCCTAACCGCCCTGGAGCAGAGGATTTGCCCAAGCGGCGGCTGTGATCAGAGGAATCCTCTGAATAGTCGCGGTTTGGAGGTCATTCGTTTCGCGCAGCGTCAGCGATCAGGATATCGAGCGGCGGTTCGTTGGCAGTCACCACCTCTTTGGTGACGATATAGCTGTAATAGCGTTTCAGCCCGATACGGGCGTCCAGCAGGGCGTCGATCAGGATCTGGTAGCTGTCGATGTCGCGCGTCGTTACCTGCATCAGGTAATCGAAGCCGCCCCCCAGCGCCCAGCAGCCGGTGATTTCGGTGAAACGGGCCATCTCGCGTTCGAATTTCTGGAACGTCTCTGCGCGGTGGCTGTCGAGTTCCACGGTGACGAAGACCACGATATGCGGCGCGATCCGGCCTAGCGCGAGATCGGCACGGTAGCCGCGGATCATGCCCGATTGTTCCAGCCGTTTCAGCCGTTGCCAGCACGGGGTGGCAGACAGATTGACCCGTCGTGCAAGGTCGGTCTTCGATATCCGGCCTGCGCGTGACAACACGCGTAGTATCTCGATATCGCGGTTGTCCAGGGTCGGTCGCTGCATGGCCATACTCTTCTTGGGGGAGGCGTGCTTGTCAATTGGCCTGAATATGTCACAATTGATCTCATGACAATCTGGCCTCCATTGTCCGAGACATTGAAGCGTCCCGCCTACCGCAGTCTGGCCAAGTCGCTGGTCGATGCGATCCAGGCGGGTGAGCTGAAGCCGGGCGACCGATTGCCGACCCATCGCGATCTGGCCTACCGGCTTGGGCTGTCGGTGCAGACCGTCAGTCGGGCGTACGATTCGCTGATCCGGACGGGGGTTATCGCTGGCGAGGTCGGGCGCGGTTCGTTCGTTCGGGCGGGACGCAGCGACGGGCTGACGACGCCCTATCTCAGGCTGGAGCGCGGCGACGACATCATCGATTGTTCGATCCTGACGCCGGTGACCGGCGAGTTGCACAGCCGGCGCTTCCGCGACACGCTGGGCAGTCTTGCCGAGGATCTGCCCGCCGAGAGGATGTTTTCATTTCGGCCCCGCATGGCGCTGCGCGATCCGATCCTGCGCGGTGTCGACTGGCTGAAGAAATGCGGTGTCGAGGCGGAAGCATTCCGGGTCTTGCCGATGAACGGCAACAGCACGGCGATGACGGTTGCGCTGATGACGGCGGCAACGCCGGGCGATCTGATGATCACCGATGAATTGAGCCATCACACGCTGAAAATCCTCGCGCGAAGCCTGGGGCTGAAGCTGACCGGACTGCCCAGCGATGACGAGGGTATGATGGTCGAACCCTTGCTGCGGGTCTGCGCGACCGAAGCGGTGCGACTGCTGTATCTGATGCCGGCGGGCCTTGATCCATTGGCGCGGCGCATGTCGGCGGCACGTCGGGCGCAGATCGTCGCGGTCGCACGACGCCACGATCTGACGATCATCGAAAACGATGCCTGGGGGCCGCTGGAGCCGGATCGTCCGGCGCCGATCGTCGCCCTGGCACCAGAGCGGACGTTCTATTTCACCGGCTTTTCCAAATGCCTGCTGCCTGGTCTGAGGCTGGGCTGGCTGGTCACGCCGGAAGACCAGATCACCGGGGCTGCGGCGCGCAGTCTGGCCGCACAATGGATGGCGACGGCGCTGATCGCCGAGATCGGCGGGCGCTGGATCCTTGACGGAACCGCCGACAGCCTGCTGGCATGGCAACGCCGCGCCTTGGCCGAGCGAAATGCCCTGGCGGCGGAACGGCTGGCGGGACTGCGGCCGCATAGCAATCCGTTCGGGCTGCATGTCTGGTTGCCGCTGTCGGAAGACTGGGACGAGGAAAGCTTCGTCGCGGCGGCCCGTTCGCACGGTGTTGCACTGGCGTCGGGGGCGGCATTCGCGGTCAATGCGGGCAAGCGCGCTCAGGGGGTTCGGATCTGTCTTGGTGCGCCGTCGATGGGGCGGTTGGACGAGGGTTTGGGAATCATCGCAAGGCTTGCCAGATCGACCTCTGACATCCCGTTCATGACGCCTTAGCCGCAAATTTGGGCTTCCGGCAGAGGCGCGACAAGGGCCGGTGCCGGTACCGGCCGTAGGGCTTCGCTGATCGGGCTGGCAAAAATTGTAATGATTTAATTAATGAATTGACATGATATTGAACTGACACACATCATCGGCGCGTGGTCAGGTTTTCCGCGCCGGACCCGCCTTTGCCAGTGCGCGATGTTGCTGGCGACAGGCGGATTGGCAGGGCGGACCATCTCGGTCGCTTCACGCTCTGCTCGGCGTGGTGCTTCACAATCAATGCAACGCCGATCGCGTCCAGAACGGGACCATCGGTTGATAGAACAGCAATGCAACAGGAGTATCCCATGACAGTTTCCCGAAAGACCCTACTCGGTCTCTCCACCGCCCTCGCGCTCACCGCCATGACCGGCGGCGCGGTCGCCGAAACCTGGCGCTATGCCTTTGAAGAGGCGATGGACGAGGTACAGGGCAAGTTCGCCCAGAAGTTCAAGGAAGAGGTCGAAGCGAATTCCGACCACGACCTGCAACTGTTCCCATATGGCACGCTGGGCGAATCCGCCGACATCATGGAGCAGGCGCAGGCCGGCATTCTGCAGTTCGTCGATCAGTCGCCCGGCTTCACCGGCGCGCTGATCCCTGAAGCGCAGGTGTTCTTCGTGCCCTACCTGCTGCCTGCCGACACCGAAGAGCTGAACGATTTCTTCCGCACTTCGAAGGCGATCAACGAGATGTTCCCCGAACTTTATGCAGAGCAGGGTCTGGAACTGCTGACGATGTTCCCGGAAGGCGAGGTGGCAATGACCACGAAGGAGGCCGTCACATCGCCCGCCGATCTCAACGAGGTCAAGTTCCGGGTGATGACCAATCCGCTGCTGGTGGAAAGCTACAAGGCGTTCGGTGCGACGCCGACACCGCTGCCCTGGGGCGAGGTTTACGGCGGGTTGCAGACGAACATCATCCAAGGCCAGGAAAACCCGATGTTCTTCATCGAGTCGACCAAGATGTACGAGGTGACCGACTATATCACGATGGCCGGGCACAACAATTTCACCACCGCGGTGATGGCCAACAAGGAATTCTATGACGGCCTTGCCGAGGCTGACCAGAAGGTGGTCGAGGATGCGATCAACGTCGCGTTCGAATATATCCTCGAATATCAGAACGGCCTGACCGATACATCGCTGGAGAAGATCAAGGCGGCCAAGCCCGAGATGACGGTGACCGTGCTGACCGCAGAGCAGCGCCAGCCGTTCATGGATTCGGCCGGCACCGTCGAGGCGGCATTCATCGAGATGACCGGCGACAGCGGCAAGGCGATCCTTGACCAGATGAAGAGCGATCTGGACGCGGTGGCGAAGTAACCAACACTGGCGGGCGCAATCGGTTGCGCCCGCCTCTCTGCTTTCCGAGCGAGGCAACTTTTGTCAGAAAACCATAGCTCTCAGGGTCAGTCGAACACCGATCTGACCGCCGCGGATGACCCTGCGGAAGATCGCTACCGCTCGACGCTGCCTGGGATTCTGGGGGTGGCGGACAATGCGATTGCCTGGCTCGAGGCAGTCTTGCTGGCGTCAGGCGTGTTGCTTATGGCGCTGAACACGATTGCCAATGTCGTGGGGCGGTTCGTGTTCCAGAGCAGCCTGTTCTTTTCCGAGGAACTGAACCGCATCCTGATCATCCTGATCACGTTCGCCGGGATCAGCTATGCCGCGCGTCAGGGTCGCCATATCCGGATGTCGGCGATCTATGACACCCTGCCGTCGCGCGCCCGCAAATTGCTGATGATCCTGATCTCGCTGGTGACGGCGGTCTTCATGTTCGGCCTGGCCTGGTATTCGACGCAATACATCCTCACGCTTTACGGTCACGGACGGGTTCTGGCCTCGCTTCAGATCCCGGTCTGGCTGATTTACCTGTGGGTGCCGATCGGGTTCTTCATGACCGGGATGCAATATGCGCTGACGGCGATCAAGAACATGATCGAGAAGGATATCTACCTGTCGACCAACGTGCTGGAAGGCTATGACAACGACGAGATGGAGGTCTGATCGCATGGGGCTTACCATCTTCTCGATCATGATCATCCTGCTTCTGATGGGCTTTCCGATGATGATCCCGCTGATCGTCGGGGCCTTCGTTGGGTTCTACACATTGTTCAACGGGTTCGGGCAGTTAGAAACCATGGTGCAGCAGATGATGGCCGGGATCCGGCCCGCGTCGCTGATCGCGGTGCCGATGTTCATCTTTGCCGCCGACATCATGACGCGCGGCCAGTCGGCCAACCGGCTGATCGACATGGTGCTGTCCTTCATCGGTCATTTGCGCGGCGGACTGGCGATCTCGACGGCGGCGGCCTGCACGATGTTCGGCGCGGTGTCGGGATCGACCCAGGCGACAGTTGTCGCCATCGGCGGGCCGTTGCGGCCACGGATGCTGAAGGCGGGCTATAAAGACAGTTTCATCCTGGCGCTGATCGTCAACGCCTCGGACATCGCGTTTCTGATCCCGCCGTCAATCGGGATGATCATCTACGGTGTGGTGTCGAACACCTCGATCTCCGAGTTGTTCATTGCAGGGATCGGACCGGGACTGCTGATCATGGTGCTGTTCTCGATCTATTCCTGGATCTATGCGGTCCGCAACAAGGTTCCGACCGAGGATCCGGCAAGCTGGGGCGACCGGATGCGCAGCGTGCGCCGCGCGCTTTGGCCGCTCGGTTTTCCGGCCATCATCATCGGCGGCATTTATGGCGGTATCTTCAGCCCGACCGAGGCGGCGGCGGCCTGCGTGCTCTATGCGCTGATCCTCGAGGTCATCGTGTTTCGCGAGATCGACTTGCGCGGCGTCTACGACACCGCGAAGTCAACTGGCCTGATCACGGCGGTGGTGTTCATTCTGGTCGGCGCGGGGGCGGCATTTTCCTGGGTCATTTCGTTCGCACAGATCCCGCAGCAGATCCTGGGTGGGATCGGTATCGACCAGATGGGCCCGATTGGCGTGCTGTTCGTGATCTCGATCGCCTTCTTCATCGGCTGCATGTTCGTCGACCCGATCGTGGTGATCCTGGTGCTGGTGCCGATCTTCTCGCCGGTGGTCAATGCAGTCGGCCTAGATCCGGTGCTGGTCGGCACCGTCATCACATTGCAGGTCGCCATCGGGTCGGCGACGCCGCCGTTCGGCTGCGACATCTTCACCGCCGTCGCGGTGTTCAAGCGGCCCTATATCGAGGTGATCCGCGGCACCCCGCCGTTCATCCTGATCCTGCTCAGCGTGTCGGTCGCGCTGATCTTTTTCCCGCAGATCGCGCTGTTCCTGCGTGACCTTGCATTCGCCAAATAGGGGGCCGCTGTGTTCAAGAAGATCCTCGCGCCCTATGACGGCTCGACCGGCAGCGAGCGGTCACTGTTAAAAGCGGTCGGGCTGGCGAAGCTCTGCGATGCGGAACTGGCGGTTCTGACGGTCTATCGGCATCATGCGATGCTGGAGGCGTCGTTTTCCATGGTGCGTCCGTCCGAGCCGGGCAACATGGACGACATCATGCGCGGCCATGCGCGCGATGTGGCCGATTATGCCAAATCCGTCGCCCGCGACGCCGGGCTTGAAGGTGTGCGCGGCTTCGTGAAGGCCGGTCAGCCAGCCCGCACAATCGTCGGTTTCGCGGCTGAGCATGACTACGACCTGATCGTGATCGGCAGCCGGGGGCTGGGGTCGATCGAGGGCTATCTGCTGGGCAGCGTTTCGCACAAGGTCACCGGGCTCGCGACATGTCCGGTTCTGGTGGTCTGATGGCGGGCATCCCCGTCACCACCGCGCAATCGCCGCCGCTGCTGGTCCGCGATCCGATGATCCGGGTCGGTCTGCTGGCGCTGGCCACCGATCTGACGATCGAAGGCGATGCGGCGCGGATCTTGCCGCCTGACCAGGTGCAACTACACACGACGCGGGTCGCGTTCCACAATCCGACGACGCCGGACAACCTGCGCGCCATGCTGCCGCATCTGGCCGGAGCCGCCGATCTGCTGGTGCCGGATCAACCGTTGGCGGCGATCTGCTTTGGCTGCACTTCGGCCTCGACCGTGATCGGCGAGGATGCGATTGCCGAAGCGATCGGCTCGGTCCGACCGGGTGTGCCGGTGGTGACGCCCGCGCTGGCTGCGCGGCGGGCGTTTGCGGCGCTTGGTGTCAGGCGAATCGCGCTGCTGACGCCGTATCTGCCCGAAACCACGGTGCCGATGACAGGCTATTTCAGCGATAACGGGATCGGGGTCATGGCGGCGCATTGTATGGGTCTGCCCGACGATCGCGACATGGCCCGGATCGACCGGGCGGCGATCATCGAGGCGGCGTTGGGCGCGGATCATCCGCAAGCAGAGGCGATGTTCCTGTCGTGCACCGCCTTGCCGGCCCTTGGGGTGCTGCAAGAGATCGAAGCTCGGATCGGCAAGCCTGTGGTCTCGTCCAATCAGGCGCTGTTCTGGGCAGTCTTGCAGATCGCCGGGCTGGCCCCTGCGCGTCGCATCGGCCGCTTGTTCGATTCGGTCGGGGCGCGGGTCGCGTCATGACCGTCACGCTGGCCGACATCGAGGCCGCACGTGAGCGGATCAGCGGCATCATCCGCCCGACCGCCTGCGATCCGTCGCCCAGCCTGTCGCAGCTTGCGGGGGTTCCGGTCTGGCTGAAGCTGGAATTGCAGCAGCACACCGGCGCGTTCAAGTTGCGCGGTGCGTCCAATGCGGTGGCGCAGATTGCGCCGGACGTGGCCGGGGTCACGGCGGCTTCGACCGGCAATCACGGTCGTGCCTTGGCCTATGCGGCGCGGCAGAAGGGTCTGCGCTGCGTGATCTGCATGTCGCGGCTGGTGCCGCAGAACAAGCTCGAGGCCGTGCGCGATCTGGGGGCCGAGGTGCGGATCGTCGGCGACAGCCAGGACGATGCGCAGGTCGAGGTCGACCGGCTGGTGGCCGAGGAGGGGTTGGAAATGGTGCCGCCCTTTGATGATCCGCGGGTGATTGCAGGGCAGGGGACGCTGGGGCTGGAAATGCTGGACGAGGTGCCCGATGCCTCG
>JBBKVT010000205.1:0-3301 GCA_037968535.1 Paracoccaceae bacterium | reverse complement strand
ACCGCAAGCCTGGTGCCCGAGCGGTTGGTCATCGGCCTGATCGGCCTGATCGGGGCGAGTTTCGCGGCGCGGCTGTTGTTGCAGCGCGGCCCGGACGGCCCCGGCCGACCGGCGCGGGTGCTGCCGGGGATGATCTGGGGGGCGATTTCCGGGTTTACCAGCTTTGTCAGCCACGCGGGCGCGCCGCCCTATCAGGTCTACGTGCTGCCGCTGAAGCTGGAAAAGACGGTGTTCGCCGGGACCACCACGATCATGTTCGCGGCAGTCAACGCGGCCAAGCTGCTGCCCTACTGGGCGCTGGGCCAGTTGTCGGCCCAGAACCTGAAAGTCGCCGCGATGCTGCTGTTGCCCGCGACGCTGGCGGTCTTTGCCGGTGTCCGGCTGGTGCAGGTGATCCCGCAGGCGCTGTTTTACAGGCTGATCAGCTGGGCGCTGTTGGCGGTGTCGCTGAAACTGCTGTGGGACGCGGCGGCCGGCTAGGCCGGTTCACCGCCTGGCGGCAAAGCTTCGGCCAACGCCTCGAACGCGACGCCGCTGGCCACAAGGCAGGTCTGTCCGGTGGTCATCGTCACGGTGACGGTCCAGCTGCCGGTCTCGGTCGAGGCGAACACTTCCAGAACCGAGTTGTTGGCGGCAAGGCCGATCGACTGGCGGGTTTCGCCATAAGCGCTCGCCAGTCGTTCCAGCACCTGCGCGCGCGGCGCGCAGTTGGCGGCGGTTTCGGCGAAGTCGTGATCGGTGGCCAGGATCATCGCACCGATCCCGAATGAAAGGCCAAGAAGCTGTCGTGACATGGCGAAATCCCCGTTCAGCGGGCCAGATCGCCCGGTTGTCAGATGTCGGCGGAACATCCGGCGACGGGCCAAGCATCCTGCCCATTCGACCAAATTGTGGTTAATGAACCGTTCGCAGCCGTTGCAGGGCGGTCGCTTCGTGCTGCGACGCGGCAAAAACGCCTTGCGGATCGCGGCGTTTCGCGAAAAGTTCGCGACCTGAAATTGCGAGGAAGAATCATGGACCTGACAGAACGGCCCTGGCGGTCTGTCCTCTATATCCCCGGCCTGAACCGCCGCGCGCTGGACAAGGCGCGGGGCCTGCCGGTCGATGCGGTGATCTTCGATCTGGAAGACGCGGTGGCGCCTGCCGAAAAGGCCGCGGCGCGTGCGGTGCTGGCCGAGGAACTGACGCAGGGCGGCTACGGCACGCGGGCGCGGCTGGTGCGGGTCAACGGGCTGGACACCGATTGGGGCAAGGCCGATCTGGCGGCCTTCGCGACGGCAGACTGCGACGGCATCCTGATCCCCAAGGTCAGCAGCGCCGCCGATCTGGATGCAGTGGCCGCACTTGTGCCGGAACTACCGCTTTGGGCGATGATCGAGACTTGTCGCGGTGTGCTGAACGCCGCCGAGATTGCAGCGCATCCGCGTCTGGCGGGCTTCGTGATGGGCACCAACGATCTGGCCAAGGAACTTGGCGCGCGCAGCCGGGCTGCAATGTCGGCCAGCCTGCAGCGTTGCCTTTTGGCGGCGCGGTCGGAAGGCGTGGTCTGCCTCGACGGGGTCTATAACGCCTTCAAGGACGACGACGGTCTGCGCGCTGAATGCGAGGACGGGCGCGATCTGGGAATGGATGGCAAGACCTTGATCCACCCCGCACAAGTGGCGATCACCAACGAGGTTTTCGCGCCCTCCGAGGATGAGGTCGCGCTGGCCAAACGCCAGATCGACGCGTTCCGCGAAGCGACCGCCGAGGGCAAGGGCGTTGCGGTTGTGGATGGCCGGATCGTTGAAAATCTGCATATCGTGACGGCGAAGGCGGTGCTGGCCAAGGCAGACGCCATAACCGCGATGGAGGCTTAGATGATCTGGCTGATACTTGGGGTCGCCCTTTGGTGGGCTGCGCATCTGTTCAAACGGGTAGCGCCGGAGGCACGTGCCCGGATGGGCGAAAAGGGCAAGGGGCCGGTGGCGCTGGCGCTGCTGGTCAGCATCGTGCTGATGGTGATCGGCTACCGGATGGCCGATGGCGCGGTCTACTGGGGTCGCAGCCCGGCGATGACCGGGATCAACAACCTGCTGGTGCTGGGGGCGTTCTACCTGTTCGCCGCATCAGGGATGAAAACCCGGGTAACGCGGGCAACCCGGCATCCGCAGCTGATCGGCTTCTCGCTTTGGGCGGTGGCGCATCTGTTGGTCAACGGCGACGTGCCGTCCTTCGTTCTGTTCGGCGGGCTTCTGGTCTGGGCGCTGGTCGAAATGGCGGTGATCAACCGCGCAGTGCCCGACTGGGCTCCGCCGCCGCCAGTGCCGGTGCGCAAGGAAATCATGGCCGTCGTCGGCGCGTTCGTCGTCTTCGTGGTGGTGGGCCTGATCCACTGGTGGCTTGCCTACAACCCGTTTGGATGAGCCCATGAAAGCTTACCGTTTGCTGACCGGAGAGGATTCGTCTGCGTTCTGCCACAAGGTCACCGATGCACTGGCCAAGGGCTGGGCGCTTTACGGCGACCCGGTCTATGCGTTCGATACCGCCAGCGGCAAGATGCGCTGCGGTCAGGCGGTGACCAAAGAGGTCGAGGCGAGCTATTCGCCCGACATGAAACTGGGGCAGTTGTGAAGACCAATCCGGGCCGCTTCTTCGAGGATTACGCGCTGGCCGACAAGATCGCCCATGCCGTGCCGCGCACCGTGTCGGGCGGTGAACGGGCGCTGTATCACGCGCTTTATCCCGCCCGCCACGCGATCTATTCCTCGGACGTGTTCGCGGAATCCTGTGGGCTGATGAAATCGCCGATCGACGATCTGGCGGCGTTCCATCTGGTGTTCGGCAAGACCGTCCCCGACATCTCGCTGAACGCGGTCGCCAACCTTGGTTATGCCGAAGGCCGCTGGCTGCGCCCGGTCTGGGTGGGCAACACTTTGCGCGCGGTTTCAGAGGTGATCGGGCTGAAGCAGAACTCGAACGGCAAGACCGGGGTGGTCTGGGTCCGCACCACCGGGCTGAACCAGTGGGACGAGCCAGTGCTGGACTATGTGCGCTGGGTGATGGTGCGCAAGCGCGACGCGGATTCGGCAGCGCCGGAAACGCATGTGCCTGAACTTGCGCAAAGTGTCGCCGCCGCCGATCTGATGCTGCCCGAGGGCATCGACTTCCTGCAATACGATTTCGCGCAGGCAGGCGAACCGCACCGGCTGCGCGACTACGAGATCGGCGAACAGATCGACCATGTCGATGGCGTCACCGTCGAAGAGGCCGAGCACATGCTGGCCACCCGGCTGTGGCAGAACACCGCGAAAGTGCATTT
>JBBKVT010000204.1:0-7157 GCA_037968535.1 Paracoccaceae bacterium | reverse complement strand
GAAAAATCCGGTGCACTTGTGCTGGATCGGCTATAATCGCAAATTCAGCGTGCCGGCAGTATCTTGAATTCCTCGCCACGACGCTCTGAAAATCCACTGACCAATCGGTTCAACTCCGTCGGATCGGGCAGACGAATTTCGGCATCGGACGGAAGATAGCCCAACCCCGTCAGCCGCGCGAACAGATCCCCAAAATCCAGTTGGCCGATGGACCGATAGTCCGAACGTCCGACGTCAGCCGAAACCCAATCCCCACGGATCACATCGACGATGTCTGGCGTGATGCCGCAAAACGACTGATATTGCAGAACGTAATCTGCAGTATTGGATTTCGACCGGCGCGGAATGATCGCAACCTTGCCGCCTGCGGGCATGCAGAACGCTGCAAGATGAAGCGCGGACCCATCCAGCGCCACGATCTGCCGCGCCGCCTTGTAGCGCGCGATCTGAACAACAAGCGGGTGCTGCTCGGGATGAAAGATTTCATAGCCGAACCGCGCCAGATTGTCTTCGATCACGGCCTCGCCCAAAACGCCGCCGCGATGCGCCGGCAGGCGGGCGCGCGAAATATACAGCTTTTCGCCTCCGTCCGGCGTTACACTACGGCCCAGCCTCTCGCGCATGAACCGTCGGTAGGCGGCAGAGCCTGCATAGCGTTCCGACCAGCCAAAACCGAGCTCTGGGACGAACAGATGCTCGACTTCGACCGCTGATTCAAAGGTTTGTAGCGGCACCTTGATGTCGATGAGCCTGAAAAAATCCTTCAGGTCCCGAAACGCCCGTTTCGTGGCTTTCACATTGCCGCGGTAAGGCAGGTAGAGAATGCTGTCGACTCGGTCACCCAAGGTCTCCATCGCCCATAGCCGTGCGGTGGACTCGACCAGGAAATGGCCGAAATGTCCGCGCATGTGACCTGCGAACAGATGTTGCCCCGTCAGCTTTTCAATCGGCTCGTCGGATGAAAGAGCCGGCGGCGGCGTTGATTTTCCCGCCCGTATCCAGGCCCGGGACAGATCGCAGTAGCTTCGATCCGCATGCAACACCCCCGATGCCCATTTGCGGTCATGTGCGCGGTCCGGAACGACAAGAGCATTTTCCAGTTCCAGAATGGTTTCAGAAAACGTCGGCACATTCTGTCGCGCCTCCGCGGGCGTCACGTCTTTCATCTGATCCCCGACCACCTGAACCACGCCAAATTGACTCGCAACGACCCACGCCAATCTTCTGCGGCGCGAACCTTAACTGTCAGCACCGGCCTGCCATTCGGTCAGAACATCATGCGCCAGCTGCTTGAGTGCCTCGCTGATCTTCGGATCCGCGTGCATCGCTTCGCCGTTGGCCAGTTCCGCCAATCGACGCCGGTTGCCGCGCAGAATACACCGCGCCATGGGCGGCGGGACCAGACCGGCCTCGGCACAGGCCTTTGCCCAAGCCAGAACCAGCGACGGCCGCGGCAGTTCTGTTTCGGCGCACCACGTATGTTCAAAGAGCGTCATGATGTAGTCCAGCACACTCTTGTCAAAATGCCGTCGGTCCGTTGAATACGGCAACCGGAAAACATCCGTCACCAGTTCGTAAGACGGCCAGTAGCTCAGATAGCCTTCGTCCTGATAATCGCGAACCACTTCATCGATCGCGACGCGCAGAACCGATTTCGACACAGAGTTCGACGTCAGACAGGAATTCTGTCGGAACGTCGCGATCAGGGGGATCGGCGAAAGCGTGAACAACACATGTGCATCGGGGCGATACTTGCGGATCAGCTTGTAGATCGCGCGCAGATTGTCGCGGTTCTCTTCGACGGTCGAAACCCTGAACCGGTGACGCTCGGGATCATAGGCATCCTTCGGAATCGTCCTCCAGAATACATTGCCCGAGGGCTCGTCATACCAGACCTCGGACAACCCAAAGGTCAGAATGAAGAAATCCGTCTGATCAAAGATGCGTTTGGTTTCAGCCTGAACCTCGGGGTCATATCCGTAATCCTCGGCATCGTAGCCATGCCAGAGCGATCCCTCGAAGGTCTTGTTTTCCCATGCCCATTCGAACTGCTGGCGAATGACGAACGAATTCACCATGCCTTCGCCGCACGACACCACATAGGCGTTCTTGGCCGCGTCGTCCTTGTTCAGCACCCGAAAGTTTCGCTTTGAAAGCCAGTTCGAGATGTTGACGGCAAAGCAACTGCCAAAAGCGGTGATCTGCGTTTCGGGGCGGATCATCGGCTCTTTCGGTGCCCAGCCTTTCAGAACGAATTTCCGGGCCGCTTCGACCGGCAGCATTCTGGCCATCGACGGATTGTAATTCGTGTGCTCGCCCCGAAACCAGGTTCGGAATTCTTTGGTGCGCTTGGTCGTGGACTGAAAGACAAGCTGCTGTGTTCCCGACGATCTTTGACGCACGGTATCGCTCTGCGGCGCCGCGTCTTCGGGGTCTGGTTCGGGCATTGATCGTTTTGCCATCAGATGGATTTCCACTGCAAATTGCTCATCCCGTCACCTCGCGCTCCGCTCCGCCCGGAACGTCGTTTCTACGATAAACATGGACACCGCCTCTTGAAAGCTCGGTTTCCAGCTTGAAGCCCGCAGCTTTCAACAAACGACGGCATTCCCTCACACCTTCGCGACCGTAGATATCTGGATGGGTCTCAAAGATCAGCGTGTGGATGCCGCTAAGATCGGCGTGCCGCAGAAACCCAAGCTCTGCCCCTTCGATATCCATGACGATGACATCATGCGGGAATTCGCGCCGCAACTCGTCATATGCGATCGTCGGCACAATCACCTTTCTCGCCTTTTCGGGGTTTTTCATGACGGTCAGCCCGGACCCAAGAAAGTTGCCCCGCACAAAGAACTCTGCTTGCGCCGGTGGCTGTGG
The DNA here is from genome assembly GCA_037968535.1 of Paracoccaceae bacterium. Classification (GTDB taxonomy): domain Bacteria; phylum Pseudomonadota; class Alphaproteobacteria; order Rhodobacterales; family Rhodobacteraceae; genus JAHEAO01. Next base: position 4,280 of record JBBKVT010000204.1, on the reverse strand, counting down.
TTCGGTCAGCACGACACCGTGCCGGACCGAGATCACGCCGGTCAGACCGTTACGCGCATAAAGCGCGGAAATATGGCGGATGAGTTCGGGGTTGGCCTCGATCGCCAGTACCTGCGCCGGACTGCAATTTTTGGCGATCGCAGCGCCGACAAGACCTGATCCGGCACCCATTTCAAGGATGAAAGCACCCGGACGGATCACCGCGAGCGCGGCCTCAACTTCGCGGCGTTCATAGCGCCCAGCGACCATCGAGCGGATCATGCCGGGCCCCAGATGCGGGGCGTTGGGCACTTCGATCCCGTGATAAGTGGCCACGATGTCGTGCGGCTTCAATTCGTCCAAGGATGTCTCCTGCGCCCAAGCGTTCCTGCCGTGCATTGCGGCTATCATCATTTCGACAACTATGGCGCATCCAGCGGCCGTTGTCAGCTTGGCGGATCGCGATTTCAGCCGATTGTGGCGGCAACCACGCGTGAGCCAAGCCAGTTGGTCAAGCGCTCACGCCATCAACGTCGCGACCACCGCCAGACAGTCGCCGGTCTGGATCAGCCCCGGAAAATGCCGCGCCGCCAGCACGCCGTCGCGTTGCGCACGGTATTCCAGCGGCATCACCCCGGTCCGGTCGGCAGCCCAGACCCGCGCGATGATCTCGCCCTTGGTGACCGGATCGCCCAGATCGGCGCAAGGCTCCAGCAATCCCTCGGAGGTTGCGAAATGATAACAATCGTCCTTCGGCATATCGAGCATGATCGACGGGCCGGCGCTGGGTTCGCCTTCCAGAATACCCGTATGGATCAACAGATTGCGCGCGCCCTGCCGCCCGATCCGCGCGGATTTCGCGGTCGAGGTGCCGCCGCCGCCAAGTTCGGTGGTCACGAAAATCTTGCCCTGCGCCTCGACTGCGGTGTCATACATGCCCACACTGTCGATCTCGCGCAGCATCAGGGAATACGGCGCGTTGAACGCCTTCATCGCGGCAACGCAGCCTTCTTGCTGGTCGATGGAATCGAGGTAATGCGCGCAGGCGAAGGGCAGGAAATCCAGCGTCTTGCCGCCGGAATGATAGTCGAGCACGATATCGGCCATCGGCAGCAGGATATCGTGGAAATAATTGGCGATCTTTTGCGTCGCGGTGCCATCGGCCTTGCCGGGAAAACTGCGGTTCAGGTTCACGCTGTCGATTGGCGACACTCGCGTGGCGCTGCGAAACGCCGGATAATTCATGTAAGGCACAATGATGACCCGGCCTTGAATATCTTCGGGCTCCAGTTCCCAGGCCAGCGCCTGAAGCGCGATAGGTCCCTCGTATTCGTCGCCGTGGTTGCCGCCGGTGAACAGCGCCGTGCGCCCGTCGCCGTTGCGGATCACGGTGATCGGGATCATCACCGCCCCCCAGGCACTTTCGTTGCGCGAATGCGGCAGGCGCAGGAAACCGTGGTGCTTTCCGTCCACGTCGAACGGAGCGGTCGAGACGATCGGGTTCTGTATCATGTCAGTCCTTGATCCTGAGTTCGCGCGGGACATTGGCAAGGCATTCCGGTGCGCCTTCGGTGATAACGATGCTCTCGGTGGTCTCAAACCCCCAATCTTCCATCCACAGCCCGGTCATGAAATGGAAGGTCATGCCGGGTTCCAGAACGGTCCTGTCGCCGGGTCGCAGACTCATCGTGCGCTCGCCCCAGTCGGGCGGATAGGACAGGCCGATCGGATACCCGGTGCGACTGTCCTTGACGATGCCATGCCGCTTGAGCACCGCGAAGAAGGCAATGGCGATATCCTCGCAGGTGTTGCCTGCCCGTGCGGCTTCCAGCCCTGCCTCCATCCCTTCCAGCGTCGCTTTTTCGGCGTCGAGGAAGGTCTGGCTGGGCTGGCCGAGGAAGATCGTGCGCGACAACGGACAGTGATAGCGGTGATAGGTGCCCGCGATTTCAAAGAACGTCCCCTCGCCCGGCCGCATCGGCTGGTCGTCCCAAGTCAAATGCGGGGCGGCAGCATCCGCGCCCGATGGCAGCAGCGGCACGATCGCCGGATAATCCCCGCCGAACCCCAGATCGTCGCCGTAGCGCAGCGCCGCGTCGTAGATCTCGGCCACCAGATCGCATTTCCGCAGACCCGGTTCCGCCTTTTCCCAGATCCGCTGATGCATCCGCTCGACCAGCCGCGCGGCGCGGCGCATGTAGTCCAGTTCCTGCGGCGATTTCACCGCGCGTTGCCAGTTCACCAGCGCCGTGGCATCGGTCAGCCGAGCGTCTGGCAGATGTCTTTGCAACGCTGCATGGGCGGCGGCGGTGAACCAGTAATTGTCCATTTCTACACCGATCAGCCCACGGTGCCAGCCGCGGTCGGTCAACCGCGCCGACAGATAGTCCATCGGATGCCGCTCGGTCGATTGCACGTAGTGGTCGGGATAGCCGATGATATCGGCCTCTTCCAGCCAAGTGGTGCGCCGCGCCCCCGCCGCATCCTGCCCCCGACCAAACCACAGGGGTGACCCGGCCGGACCCACGACCACGCATTGATGCACGTAGAATGACCAGCCATCATATCCCGTCAGCCAGGCCATGTTCGACGGATCGGTAACGATCAGCAGATCGAGCCCGGCCACCTCCATCGCCCGGCGGGTCTTGGCCAGCCGCGCAGCATATTCATCGGCAGAGAATCTGGGATCGGGATTCGGCATGCGCTTGTCTTTCAGGTCTGAAAACCGGTGCCCGCGTCGGCCGCGACGGCGCGGTGGTAGGCGAGATTGGCGATCGCTGTGTCCTGCACGCCGGTCCCGGTGAGATCCCCGATGGTAATCTCTTCGTCACTCTGGCGACCGGGCGCCACGGCGGTCACGACGGCGCCGAGATCGGAAAACTCTGCGGTTTCGGCAAAAAGACCGGCCGCGATTGCACCCCGCAACTCGCCGATGATCCGCGCCTGCGCCAGTCGGTCCGGCACATAGAGGTCAGCGCGGCTCAGGCAATCAGGCGACAGTTCGCCCTTGCTGTGCTGGTCAGAACCCATCGCGGTGACGTGCTGACCGGGGCGCAGCCAGTCTGCCAGAACGATCGGTGATGTCGCCGGCGTGGTCGTCACGATCACATCCGCCATGCCAACCGCAGCTTTTGCATCAGTCATCGCCGCGACCTCGATCCCCTGCGCCTCTGCCATATCCCGCGCCGCCGCGACGGCCCGATCCGGGTCGCGCCCCCAGACAACCGCGCGTTTGATCGGTCGCACAAGGCACAGCGCGGCCAGTTGCAACCGCGCCTGCGCCCCCGTGCCCATGATGCAGGCGGTCGCCGCATCCGCTCTTGCCAAATGCCGCGCGGCCACCGCACCCGCCGCAGCGGTCCGCACATCGGTCAGATAGCCATTGTCCAAAAGCAACGCCTCAAGCATCCCCGTCTGCGCCGAAAACAGCATCATCAGCCCCGAGGTCGAGGGCAGCCCCAGCGCCGGATTGCCGAAGAACCCCGGCGAAACCTTGATCGCGAATCCCGGCAGGCCCGGCACGAAGGCGGTCTTGACGTCGACCTCGCCGCCCACCTGCGGCATTTCCATCGACAACACAGGCGGCATCACCACCGACCCGCCCGCCAGTGCCGCGAATGCACCTTGCACGCAATCGACGGCGGCAAGGTCGAGCGGTACGATCTCGCGCAATTGCGCCTCGGTCAGGATGCGGACCAGCGGCATTCAACCAGCCTTCTTCATCAGATCAACGTCTTCGCCGGCCACGATCTGCGCGTGCAGACCCATGTCGATGTTGCGCCCGCTGAGCAGGCAGATCACGGGCCCTTCCGGTTTCACGTGCCCCGCCAGCAAGGCCGCGACCCCGACCGCCGCCGCACCCTCGACGATCTGTCGCTCTTCGAAATAGCAATGCCGGATGCCCGCCGCGATTTCCGGCTCGGCCAGCAGGATCACCTCGTCCACCAGATCGCGGCACATCGGGAAGGTCCAGCGGTTCGCCGTGCCGATCCCGCCGCCAAGCGAATCCGCGAGCGTCGGCAATTCACGCACCAGCGTCGGCTTGCCCGCCTGCAGGCTTTCATGCATCGCAGCACCGCGCGTCATCGTCAGCCCGACGATGCGGATACCGGGGCGCTTCGCCTTCATCGCCGCCGCGATTCCGGCGATCAGACCGCCGCCCGACAAAGGCACCAGCACGACCGAGGCATCGGGCACCTCGTCCAGCATTTCCAGCCCCAGCGTCCCCTGCCCTGCAATCACCCGCGGATCATCAAAGGGCGGCACCATTTCCAACCCCTCCTCGGCCACCAGCCGGTCGA
>JBBKVT010000203.1:0-3755 GCA_037968535.1 Paracoccaceae bacterium | reverse complement strand
GCGATTCCGCGGCCCGCGACGCGGGGATCAGGATCGCCCGTCGCGATCACGACCCGCGCCACGCCCGCGTCGATCAGGGCCTGCGCACAGGGCGGGGTTTTACCGTGATGGGCGCAGGGTTCCAGCGAGACATAGGCAGTTGCGCCCCGCGCTGACGACCCGGCCTGCGCCAATGCCAGGGTTTCCGCGTGGGGTCGGCCGCCATCCGCCGTGTGGGCGCGCCCAACGATCAGGCCCTGCGCGACGATGACGCAGCCCACCGCCGGATTGGGCCAGACACGGCCCATCCCGCGCCGCCCCAGCGACAGGGCCAGCGCCATGAACCGTGTGTCGGCCTCGCTCACTCTTCGGCTTGGTCGGGCGGGCGCAATTCGCTGACGAATTTGTCGAAATCATCCGCCGCCTGAAAGTTCTTGTAAACGCTTGCAAATCGCACGTAGGCGACGGTGTCGATCCGGGCCAGCGTTTCCATCACGATCTCGCCGATCACCTTCGAGGGAATGTCGGTCTCACCCATGCTTTCCAGCCGCCGGACGATGCCGGAGATCATCTGGTCCATCCGCTCGTGCTCTACCGGGCGTTTTTGCAAGGCGATGCGAATCGAGCGTTCCAGCTTGTCGCGGTCGAAATCCTCGCGTCGGCCATTCGTCTTGATGACCACCAGATCGCGCAACTGCACGCGTTCATATGTGGTAAACCGTCCACCGCAAGCGGGGCAGAACCGCCGCCGCCGAATCGCGACGTGGTCCTCGGCGGGCCTGGAATCCTTGACTTGAGTGTCGACATTTCCGCAAAACGGACAGCGCATGGGCTTCTACCTCGGTGCAATCATTGCCTTATCCACCGCGACTATAGGCGACCCGCTAGGCTTTGGGTAGGGGGTCCCTGCAGCCACAAAATGATGGAATGGCATCACAACCTTGCAATGGAACTTTCCCCCCGTCCGATACGTTGGAAAAGACGATCACCGCAATTTAAGGAGGATCCGTCATGTCAGTGGCACGAGTCACCGAAATTTCTTCAACTTCAAGCGAAAGCTTCGACGACGCCGTTCGAAAGGGAATTGAACGCGCCGCCCAGACTTTGCGCGGAATTCAGAGCGCCTGGATCAAGGAATCAACCGTCAAGGTCGAGAATGACAAGGTCGTCAATTTCCGGGTCAACATGATGGTAACTTTCGTTCTCGATGATTGAGTCGGGACGTATCAACGTGCCCCGCGCCCTCAAGCCCAACCCACTCGGGGGCGTTGACGTTAGTTCGTCGCAAGATCAAGGTGACGAAAGCAAGCCTTGACCATCGAAAGACAACGGATGCGGATTCTTTTCACCGGCGGCAGCGGCAAGGCCGGACAAATTGTTGTACCGTGGCTGGTTGCCCGAGGTCACCGGGTGCTGAATGTGGATTTGACGCCGCTCGAGGCGCCGAATGTCAGCACCCTTTTGGCCGATATCACCGACAGCGGACAAATGTTCAATGTGTTGTCGTCCTACGCCGGATTTGATGAATTGGAGCCGGGGACTGGTGTGCCCGGTTTCGATGCGGTGGTGCATTTTGCGGCGGTGCCACGGATCCTTCTCCGACCGGACAACGAAACCTACCGCGTCAACGTGATGGGCACCTATAATGTGCTCGATGCAGCATCGAAGCTGGGCATTCGCAAGATCATTTTCGCCTCGTCCGAGACGACCTATGGTGTCTGTTTCGCGGATGGGACACGCAAGCCCGAGTATATTCCCGTCGACGAGGAGCATCCGGTTGTCCCCGAGGACAGCTATGCGATGTCGAAGGTGGCAAACGAAGTGACGGCGCGGTCATTCCAGCGCCGTACCGGGGCGGATATCTACGGGCTGAGGATCAATAACGTGATCTCGCCTGAGCAATACGAGGATGATTTCCCGATCTGGCTGGCCAACCCCGATATGCGACGGCGCAACTTCTTTTCCTATATCGACGCCCGCGATCTGGCCCAGATCGTCGATCTCTGTCTCAAGACAGACGGGCTGGGCTATCAGATATTCAATGCCTCCAACGACGATCATTCGGTTGCATTGATCACGTCCGAGATCATAGCGCGATATTACGACGGCGTTCCGCTGAAGCACGCGATGGGCGAGGACGAGACGTTCTATTCCAATCGCAAGGCGCGCCAGATGCTGGGCTTTCGGCAGGCGCATTGCTGGCGAGACTACGTAAAGGACCCGCGGGACTGACCTTGAAGCAAATGCGCCGCGTCCCGCGTTGCGACGCCTTCGGCGGGGATGCTTATAAAGTTATGAAGCACATTCGTTTTGTAGCGTTCGTCGCGCAAATATCCTCGCTCAAGGCGACTGACAGTCGCGATCGCTGACGGCCTTCGGGGTATCTTGCCGGGCGCGACTAAACGGCCTAAGGCTGCGCAATGATCTCCACGATGTCCAAACGTCAGCACACCCGTGCGCTGCTTGTGCTTGGCTTGCCCCTTGTGGGCAGCCATCTGGCGCAGTTTGGCGTCCATGTCACCGATACCGTGATGCTGGGCTGGTACGGCGTGAACGAGTTGGCGTCCGTGGTAATCGGCGGCACCTTCTGGTTCGTGCTCTTTATCGTCGGGTCCGGCTTTGCCTCGGCGCTGCCCGCCGTTGTCGCCTCGGCAATGGCGCGGCACGACGAAGTGCAGGTGCGGCGAACGACGCGGATGGCGTTCTGGCTGTCGCTGATCTACGCCACCGTCACCGCGCCGGTCTTTCTGTTTGCGGAACGAATACTGTTGTTCGCCGGACAGGATGCAGAGGTCGCGCGGCTGGCGGGCGATTACCTGATCATCGCGGGCTGGGGCATCTATCCTTCCCTGATGATCATGGTTTTGAAGTCCTATCTGTCGGCGCTGGAACGGACCGGAGTGGTGCTGTGGGTCACGGTTGGCGCGGCGCTGGTGCATGGTTTCACCAACTGGGTGTTGATTTTCGGCCATCTGGGTTTTCCGGAACTGGGGGTGAAGGGCGCAGCAATATCGACGTTGCTGACCGAAAGCGCCGCCTTTCTGATCCTTGCCCGCTATGCAATGCGCACCTTTCCGGGACACGCGTTGTTCGCCCGGTTCTGGCGGCCTGACAATCAGGCGATGGCGCAGATCTTTGCACTTGGCTGGCCGATCGGGCTGACGATGCTGGCCGAGGTCGGGCTGTTCACTGGGGCATCGCTGATGATGGGCTGGATCTCTCCGATCGCCCTTGCAGCACACGGGATCGCGCTGCAACTCGCGTCCTTCGCGTTTCTGATGCATCTGGGTTTTGCCAATGCCGCGACGATCCGGGCGGGCCAGGCACAGGGGCAAGGTGATGCTTACGCGCTGCGGCAAGGCGCGCTGGCTGCTGTGATGTTGTCGGTCAGCATCGCGATTGTCGCGAGCGGCATCTTCGCGGCGTTTGCCGAGCCGTTGCTGGGCATGTTCCTTGATCCATCCGATCCCGACACGCCCGCGGTGACCGCAATGGGTATCGGGCTGGTTTATCTTGCGGCGCTGTTCCAGCTTGCCGATGGTGGACAGGCGATGGCGATCGGGCTGTTACGCGGGATCCAGGACACCCGCGTGCCAATGTACATCGCGATTGTCTGCTATTGGTTAGTCGGTTTACCGGTGGCGTACGGCCTTGGCTTCGGGTTGAATTGGGGCGGGCCGGGTATCTGGCTTGGGTTGGTGATTGCGCTTGTCACGGTCTGGCTAAGCCTGTCGGCGCGGTTCTGGCTGTTTGGCGCGCGCGAGGGCGGGCCGGGC
>JBBKVT010000202.1:0-4747 GCA_037968535.1 Paracoccaceae bacterium | reverse complement strand
AAGCGCAAGCTGCAGCCCGGTGACAAGATGGCCGGACGTCACGGCAACAAGGGCGTTATCTCGAAAGTGGTCCCGATGGAGGACATGCCGTTCCTTGCGGACGGTACGCCGGTTGACTTCGTGCTGAACCCGCTGGGCGTGCCCAGCCGGATGAACGTCGGTCAGATCCTTGAAACCCACATGGGTTGGGCGGCGCGCGGTCTCGGCAACATGATCGGGGACGCTTTGGGTGAGTACCGCCGGTCCGGCGACCTGACCCCGGTGCGCGACGCGATGAAGCACGCCTATGGCGATGATGTCTACGAAGAGGGCATCAAGGGCATGGGCGAGGATCAGCTGGTCGAAGCCGCAGGCAACGTTGTGAACGGTGTGCCGATTGCAACGCCGGTCTTCGACGGTGCGAAAGAGGCTGACGTCAACGATGCCCTGCTGCGCGCAGGCTTCAGCCAAAGCGGACAGTCGGTGCTGTTCGACGGTCGCACGGGCGAGCAATTCGCGCGTGAGGTGACTGTCGGCATGAAGTACCTGCTGAAACTGCACCACCTTGTGGACGACAAGATCCACGCACGTTCCACCGGGCCTTACAGCCTTGTCACGCAGCAGCCTCTGGGTGGTAAAGCCCAGTTCGGCGGCCAGCGTTTCGGGGAGATGGAAGTCTGGGCACTGGAAGCTTACGGCGCCGCTTACACGCTGCAGGAAATGCTGACCGTCAAGTCTGATGACGTGGCGGGCCGCACCAAGGTCTACGAGTCCATCGTCAAAGGCGAGGACAATTTCGAGGCTGGCGTGCCGGAAAGCTTCAACGTGCTGGTGAAAGAAGTCCGGGGCCTCGGCCTCAACATGGAACTCCTGGATTCGGAGGAAGAGTAGGGCGCTCGCGCCCTTCTCAACCTATCCCCTGACATAAGGAACGCAAAATGAACCAGGAACTTACAAACAACCCGTTCAATCCGCTTGCCCCGGTGAAGACCTTCGACGAAATCAAGGTCTCGCTGGCAAGCCCGGAACGGATTCTGTCGTGGTCCTATGGCGAGATCAAGAAGCCAGAAACCATCAACTACCGTACCTTCAAGCCAGAGCGGGACGGCCTTTTCTGCGCCCGTATCTTTGGCCCGATCAAGGACTACGAATGTCTGTGCGGCAAGTACAAGCGGATGAAGTATCGCGGCGTCGTCTGCGAGAAATGCGGCGTGGAAGTCACGCTGCAAAAGGTGCGCCGCGAGCGGATGGGCCATATCGAACTGGCCGCGCCGGTCGCGCATATCTGGTTTCTCAAGTCGCTGCCAAGCCGCATCGGCCTGATGCTGGACATGACGTTGCGCGATCTGGAACGCATCCTCTACTTTGAAAACTACGTCGTGATCGAGCCGGGTCTGACCGACCTGACCTACGGGCAGTTGATGACCGAAGAGGAATTCCTCGACGCACAGGACGTCTATGGCGCAGACGCGTTCAGCGCCAATATCGGTGCCGAAGCCATTCGCGAAATGCTGGCCGCGATCGATCTTGAATCGACCGCTGAACAACTGCGCGAGGACCTTAAGGAAGCCACAGGCGAGTTGAAGCCCAAGAAGATCATCAAGCGGCTGAAGATCGTCGAGAACTTCCTTGAATCCGGCAACCGCCCGGAATGGATGGTCCTGACCGTGATCCCGGTGATCCCGCCAGAACTGCGCCCACTGGTGCCGCTGGATGGTGGCCGGTTTGCCACGTCCGACCTCAACGACCTGTACCGTCGCGTCATCAACCGGAACAACCGTCTGAAGCGGCTGATCGAGTTGCGCGCGCCCGATATCATCGTCCGCAACGAAAAGCGGATGTTGCAAGAATCGGTCGACGCTTTATTCGACAACGGCCGTCGTGGTCGCGTCATCACCGGTGCCAATAAGCGCCCGCTGAAGTCGCTGTCGGACATGCTGAAAGGCAAGCAGGGACGCTTCCGCCAGAACCTTCTGGGTAAGCGGGTCGACTTCTCGGGTCGTTCGGTGATCGTGACCGGTCCGGAACTCAAACTGCATCAGTGCGGTTTGCCGAAGAAGATGGCGCTGGAGTTGTTCAAGCCGTTCATTTACTCGCGGCTTGAAGCGAAGGGTTTGTCTTCGACCGTCAAGCAAGCCAAGAAGTTGGTTGAGAAAGAGCGCCCGGAAGTTTGGGACATCCTCGATGAGGTTATCCGTGAGCATCCAGTCCTGTTGAACCGTGCGCCCACGCTGCACCGTCTTGGTATCCAGGCGTTCGAGCCTGTGCTGATCGAAGGCAAGGCGATCCAGCTTCACCCGCTGGTCTGTTCGGCGTTCAACGCCGACTTTGACGGCGATCAGATGGCGGTCCACGTACCGTTGTCGCTGGAAGCACAACTTGAAGCCCGCGTCCTGATGATGTCGACGAACAACGTTCTGTCGCCCGCCAACGGCGCGCCGATCATCGTGCCGTCGCAGGACATGATCCTTGGCCTCTACTATGTCTCGATGGAACGTCAGGGCATGAAGGGCGAAGGCATGATCTTCTCGGACGTTGATGAGGTGATCCACGCCCTCGACGCCGGCGAAGTGCACCTGCACGCCAAGATTCAGGCCCGCATTCCGCAGATCGACGAGGAAGGCAACGAGGTGCTCAAGCGCTTCGAAACCACTCCTGGCCGAATCCGTTTGGGCGCGCTTCTGCCACTGAACGCCAAGGCACCGTTCGCACTGGTGAACCGGCTACTACGCAAGAAAGAGGTGCAGCAGGTCATTGACACCGTCTACCGCTATTGTGGCCAGAAAGAGTCGGTCATCTTCTGCGACCAGATCATGACCATGGGTTTCCGTGAAGCGTTCAAGGCCGGCATCAGCTTCGGCAAGGACGACATGGTGATCCCTGACACCAAATGGCCGATCGTCGACGAGACGCGCGGTCAGGTGAAGGACTTTGAACAACAGTATATGGACGGCCTGATCACTCAGGGCGAAAAGTACAACAAGGTCGTGGATGCCTGGTCGAAGTGTAACGACAAGGTCACCGAGGCGATGATGTCCACTATCTCGGCGAACAAGATCGACGAGAATGGCGCTGAAGCGGAACCGAACTCGGTCTACATGATGGCCCACTCGGGTGCGCGTGGCTCTGTCACCCAGATGAAACAGCTGGGCGGCATGCGCGGCCTTATGGCAAAACCGTCGGGCGAGATCATCGAAACGCCGATCATCTCGAACTTCAAGGAAGGTCTGACCGTTCTTGAATACTTCAACTCGACTCACGGCGCGCGCAAAGGTCTGTCCGATACCGCGCTGAAAACTGCGAACTCGGGATACCTGACCCGTCGTCTAGTGGATGTTGCGCAAGACTGCATCATCCGTCAGCGCGACTGCGGCACCGAAAAGGCGATCACCGCTTCGGCGGCGGTCAATGACGGTGAGATCGTGTCGTCGCTGGCCGAACGCATCCTGGGCCGTGTCTCGGCTGATGATGTCATGAAGCCGGGCACCGACGAAGTGCTTCTGACCCGTGGCCAGCTGATCGACGAACGCGCCGCTGACGCAGTTGACACCGCTGGTGTCGCAACCATGCGTATCCGTTCGCCGCTGACCTGCGAGGCAGAGGAAGGCGTTTGCGCGGCCTGTTACGGTCGTGACCTTGCGCGCGGTACTCTTGTCAACCAGGGCGAGGCTGTCGGCATCATCGCCGCACAGTCGATCGGCGAACCCGGCACCCAACTGACGATGCGGACCTTCCACATCGGCGGTGTTGCGCAGGGCGGTCAGCAGTCCTTCACCGAGGCCAGCCAGACCGGCAAGGTCGAGTTCCAGAACGCGAGCATTCTTCGCAATGCGGCCGGTGACGATATCGTCATGGGCCGGAATATGAAGATCGTGATCATGGACGATGTCGGTCAGGAACGTGCCAGCCACAAGCTGGGCTACGGCACCAAGCTGCACATCAACGACGGCGCGAAAGTCTCCCGGGGCGACAAGTTGTTCGAATGGGATCCCTATACCCTGCCGATCATCGCCGAGAAGGCCGGTATCGCGAAGTTCGTCGATCTGACCTCTGGTATCTCGGTCCGCGAAGACACGGACGAGGCCACCGGCATGACCCAGAAGATCGTGGCCGACTGGCGCACCGCGCCCAAGGGTAACGACCTCAAGCCCGAGATCATCATCATGGGCAAGGATGGCGAGCCGGTCCGCAACGACGCGGGCAACCCGGTGACCTATCAGATGTCGGTCGATGCCATCCTCTCGGTCGAAGAAGGCCAAGAGATCAAGGCCGGGGACGTCGTTGCGCGGATCCCGCGTGAAGGCGCCAAGACCAAGGACATCACCGGCGGTCTGCCGCGTGTGGCCGAACTTTTCGAGGCACGTCGCCCGAAGGATCACGCCATCATCGCGGAAATCGACGGCTATGTCCGGTTCGGACGCGACTACAAGAACAAGCGCCGGATCACCATCGAACCGTCGGACGATACCCAGCAGCCCGTGGAATACATGGTGCCCAAGGGCAAGCACATCCCGGTTGCCGAGGGCGACTTCGTGCAGAAGGGCGACTACATCATGGATGGCAATCCCGCGCCGCATGACATCCTTGCGATCATGGGTGTCGAAGCGCTGGCTGACTACATGATCGACGAGGTGCAGGATGTTTACCGCCTTCAGGGCGTGAAGATCAACGACAAGCACATCGAGGTCATCGTGCGTCAGATGTTGCAGAAGTGGGAAATCCAGGACTCTGGCACCACTACGCTGCTGAAGGGCGAACATGTGGACAA
>JBBKVT010000201.1:0-3451 GCA_037968535.1 Paracoccaceae bacterium | reverse complement strand
ATATCCATCCCATCGGGAGCCGTATCCTTGCTCACCGGGCGCATCCCGGCAGCGTCCGTGTTTTGGGTCATATTGCGAGGGAGGTCAACGGCAAACCGCGCAGGGCAAGTGCGGTCAGTGATCGATGACTGTGCGGTGAACTTTCATCCGGTTTGGCGGAGCGGGATGTGCAGGCGTGCAGTTTCGTGGCTATCTGCGCTGCAAGTGCGGATTTAAGGGAGGATTCCATGCAACGCAGACATTTCATGATGATTTCGACAGCTGCAGCAGTGATGCCAGTGGCACTTCGCGCGCAGGAGTTCGAGGTCGTTCGCAGCGATGCGGAATGGCGCGCAATGTTGAGCAAGCTCGAATATGACGTGATGCGCAATGAGACGACTGAACGGGCAGGGTCTAGCCCCTTGGACAAGATCTATGCCAAGGGCACATATGCGTGCCGGGGCTGCGATCTGCCGCTGTATTCCTCGGAGGCGAAATACGATAGCGGCACCGGCTGGCCGTCATTCTGGAAGCCGTTGGACGGAGCGGTTGAGACCAAGGCCGACTGGGGAATCCTTGGCAAACGGACAGAAGTTCATTGCCGCCGCTGCGGCAGCCATCTGGGACATGTGTTCAATGACGGACCGCAGCCGACAGGCAAGCGGTACTGCATGAACGGGGTCAGTTTGAAGTTCGTTGCGGCTTAGGCCTTTGCAACAAGCCTGACACGGGCGTGGGGGCCCCTGGGGTCGCAGGTGTAGAAGTTTGAACGAGCAAGAAGATAAGCGCGCCAAGTCTTTTCAGGGAGAGTGCTGATTTTGACGTTGTGCTGCGAGTGCATCTTGACGCCCAAAACCGCAATTGGCAGGCCATCGGAAGTTCCAGAATTCACAATTAGTTTGTGAATTGTCTGGTCGTGTTTGCCAAATTCCTGAATGCAACTTGCATCCGGAGTCGCTTTAAATTTGTCCTTTTCGAGCGACTCCAGTTCCGCGAAAATCGTGTAGGACTGCCTTAGGGCCGGTGCGCTTTTTGCCTCTCCCACTCCGATCACGGTGAGATGACGTTCCCTAAGGTAAAAAGACAAATGACTGAAATCGCGGTCTGATGACACGATGATGAATGTCCCGATTAACGCGGTATGGGCCAAATCGAGGGCGTCGATGACCAGCATCATGTCGGCGGAATTTTTGCCGCTGCCACTGTGAATGACCCGGAAGCCCGGTGTGCTATCCCAACCAGGGATCTTTGAGACATTGCCGTAGACTCGCTTCACCGCAATCTGGCCCTGCCGAAGCGAGCGACGCAGAATAGCGTCGGCATGCTCGTGCGAGATATTCTCTCCATCGATCAGCAGCGCGACCCCGGGTTTGTTGCTGACGGAGGTGTAGTGAGCGCCGAAAGCTTCGGTCATTTATGCCTCGAAACAAATTCTGACCCCGACGGTTACAGGCAATTGTGGCGACAGAATGGAAGCAGAGGCCTAATTCTTGAAGTGCCGGCTTTCCTTGATCTGGTCCCAGGCCCAGACGACTTCCTGCAATTGCTCTTCCTGGCTGCGGTCGCCGCCGTTCATGTCGGGGTGCAGCACCTTGATCAGCGACTTGTACTGCTTGCGCACTTCGGCTTTGGTCCAGTGATCCTTGGCTTCCAGAATATCGATGGCCTTTCGCTCGGTCGGTGGCAGTTTGCGACTGCCGGTAATCGACTTGCCGGGGTTCATTGTAGCATTGGCGCCCAACACTTGATGCGGGTCGTCGACGCCGAGGCGGGACCATGCGCGCTGTTCGTCGCCAATTTTGCGGAACGGTTTGGTCGGGCGGTCCCAGACGCGGTCCTTGTCGATCTGTTCGTTGAGTTCGTCCTCGGTCGCGCCGTTGAAAAAGTTCCATTTCAGATTGTATTCGCGGACGTGATCCTTGCAGAACCAGAAGAAGTCATCGAGGCTGTCGGGTGATTTCGGCGCGCGGTACTGACCGGCCTCGGTGCAACCGGCATGTTCGCATTCGCGGGTCGAGGTTTCGAACGCGCCGGACATGCCGCGTTTGCCACGCGTGCGCTTCTTCTTATCTGCCGATACCGAGATATCGAATCCGAATGGGTCTGATTTTGCCATATTTCCTGCCTTTTCGACTCGGACCAGAGAGTTTAGACCAATTGACGGGGGATTGAAGGGGGCAGAGTGGAAAAATGATAGTATCGGAAGAAATTCGCGAGAAGTTGCAGACGGCGTTTCAGCCACGCGTGCTGGAGGTGGTCGATGACAGCGAGTCGCACCGCGGCCACGCCGGCTATCGCGAGGGCGGGCAAAGTCATTTCAACGTATTGATTGAAGCGGACTCCTTCGCGGGCCTGAATCGGATCGAGCGGCACCGCGCGGTGCATGCCGCGCTGGGTCCGGAACTGGTCGGTCGCATCCACGCGCTTTCGCTCCAGATCAGCGAGTAGGAATTGAGAGATGCTTGCGCCGCGGGCTGCACCCGCGTCGCGGTGCGCGCCGCGCGGGGATATTTGCAAGACGATGAAAGGGCTATCGCGCCGCGACGTCAGGGGCGCTGACGGTCTTTCCGGGATCTTCCTTGAGCACGCCGCCAACCGCCGGCGCATTGCTCTGTGACCTGGCCTTGTCGCCAATCATTTCAATTGTCGGGGACCGGCTTTCGGTCACGGATTCCGGCTCGTCCTCGGTCGAAGGGTGTTGTGCCAGCAACTTTGGCGCCAGGGCTGACACTTGCTCTGGCAGAGCACGGCGGAACACAAGTAGGTTCTGGTAGGTCGTGGTGCGTCCGGTCAGTCCCACCCGTTCTTCGCAGGGAAGCGTGTCGGTCCGCTGGTATTCCCAGCCCGTCGCGCCATGTTCGTTCATCAGAAGTTGCAGCGCATTGGCAAACCTGCCTTCGGTACTGCGCACTCCTTTTGCCTTTTCACCCTTTTTGGGGGCGGGGACGACCTTGTACTCATACCGCTGCATGTTCACTATCCTTTGACATCGGGCGCGACAGTAGCAAAGGCCGGCCAGTTGGCCAAGCGGCGCGCGGTGTCATAGGCCCAGTTTCGCCGCCACAAGGTCATTGACCGCCTTGGGATTGGCACGGCCGCCCGTTGCCTTCATCACCTGGCCGACGAACCAGCCTGCCAGTTTCGGATTGGCCTTGGCCTTTTCGACCTGATCGGGATTGGCGGCGATGACCTCGTCGACCGCGGCCTCGATGGCGCCGGTGTCGGTGACCTGCTTCATGCCGCGTTTCTCGACGATCTCGGCAGGGTCGCCGCCCTCGGTATAGACGATCTCGAACAGGTCCTTGGCAATCTTGCCGGAAATGTCGCCATTGGCGATCAGGTCGATGATGCCACCAAGCTGGGAAGCCGTTACCGGGCTTTCGGCGATGTCGTGGTCTTCTTTCTTGAGCCGCCCGAAAAGTTCGTTGATCACCCAGTTGGCGGCGAGTTTGCCGTCGCGGCCTTGCGCCAC
>JBBKVT010000200.1:0-7491 GCA_037968535.1 Paracoccaceae bacterium | reverse complement strand
GCGATCCGGAGCTTTTGACGTTGAAGGCGCGCAATGCGCTCGATCGGGCCGATGTGGTGATCCATGACCGGTTAGTGACGCCAGCGGTACTGGAACTCGCGCGGCGCGAAGCGGTGCTTTTCGATGTTGGCAAAGAGGGCTTCGGCCGCTCCACGTCGCAGGACAGGATCAACGCGCTCATGGTTGAACATGCCCGCGCGGGTGCGCATGTCGTGCGTCTGAAATCCGGCGATCCGACCATGTTCGGGCGGCTCGACGAAGAGATCGAGGCGGTCGAGGCCGCGGGAATCGAATGGCGCATTGTGCCGGGAATCACTGCGGCTTCGGCGGCTGTCGCGGCAATCGGGCAAAGTCTGACCAAGCGCGGTCGTAACGGTGCTGTGCGCATCCTGACCGGACATGACATGCAAGGTTTTGCCGAGCATGACTGGAAGACGCTGGCCCGCCCCGGGGAAGTGGCTGCGATTTACATGGGACGGAAATCGGCGCGCTTTATTCAGGGACGTCTGATGATGCATGGTGCGGCGGCCCACACGCCCGTTACCGCCATCGTGAATGCCAGCCGGCCTGACCAGCGGATTCACGCCACGATTCTGGCCGATATGGCGCGATCAATGGCCGAGGTGAGCGGCCCTGTTCTGACTTTCATTGGCTTGTCGCCAAGGGATGCGATGCTTGCAGCTGAAACACCCGACTCAGAGGAGATTGCATTATGAGCCGCGCTTTCACCCCCAAGATTGTCACTGCCAACGCCTTGCTTGAAGGCGACGTCATTTATCTGACCGCCGACGACCGCTGGTCGCGCAATCTGGCCGAGGCCGAGCTGATCGACGACGAGGCCCACGCTCAGTTGCGGCTGCTTGATGCCGACCGCCAGAAAAGCGTTGTGGGTGCCTATCTGGCCGAGGCCACGGCGGGCCTTAAAGGGCCTGAACCGGTCCACTTCCGCGAGGCTTTCCGGGCAAAGGGTCCGTCGAACTATGCCCACGGCAAACAGGAACACCGAAAACATGTATGATTACAATGACTTTGACGAGCTATTCGTCCGCGAACGGGTAGCGCAGTTCCGCGCTCAGGTCGTGCGCCGGATCGATGGATCGCTGACCGAAGATGAGTTCCGGCCCCTGCGTTTGATGAACGGGCTCTATCTGCAACTGCATGCCTACATGCTGCGGGTGGCGATCCCTTACGGCACGTTGAACAGCACGAAGATGCGCCAGCTGGCGATGATCGCGGATCGCTGGGACAAGGGTTACGGCCATTTCACCACGCGGCAGAACATCCAGTACAACTGGCCCGAACTGAAAGACGTTCCGGACATGCTGGAGGCTTTGGCCGATGTCGGGATGCATGCGATCCAGACCTCGGGCAACACCATTCGCAACGTGACCGCCGACCATTTCGCAGGGGCCGCGGCGGATGAGATCGAAGACCCGCGCCCGGTGGCCGAGTTGCTGCGGCAATGGTCCACCGATCATCCGGAATTCCAGTTTCTGCCGCGCAAGTTCAAGATCGCGATCACCGGAAGCCCGAATGATCGGGCGGTGACGAAGGCGCATGACATCGGGCTGCGGATGGTCACGAAAGACGGCGAGCCGGGGTTCGAGGTCATCGTTGGCGGCGGTCTGGGCCGCACCCCGATGATAGGTCAGGTAGTGCGGGACTTTCTGCCGAAATCCGATCTCTTGCCTTATGTCGAGGCCATCGTCAGCGTCTACAACCTGCTTGGCCGGCGCGACAACAAGCACAAGGCGCGCATCAAAATTACCGTGCACGAGAACGGGCTAGAGAAAATCCGCGATCTGGTCGAGGCGCGATTTGCCGAGATCAAGCCGGGTTTCGGCGGCCATGACCAGCATCTTCTGGCCGATCTGGAACGCAGCTTCGCGGCCCCGGATTTCATCCGAAAGCCGGTCGACGGCTATCTGACGGCGCGTGATGCCGACCCGGTCTTCCGGTCCTGGGCCGATACCAATCTGGCCGAGCATCTGCATGCCGGATACGCTATCGTCTCTGTCTCGTTGAAAGCGCATGGCGCGACGCCGGGCGATGCGACCAGCGACCAGATGCGGGTGATGGCGGATCTGGCCGAGCGTTATGGTCATGATGAACTTCGTATCAGCCACGAGCAAAACGTGATCCTGCCACATGTCCATAAATCCGACCTGCCGAAGGTTTATGCCGTGCTGAAAGCCTCCGGCCTGGCCACGGCGAATATCGGGCTGATTTCCGACATCATCGCCTGCCCCGGCATGGACTACTGCGCCTTGGCGACGGCACGTTCGATTCCGGTCGCGCAGGAAATTGCGACCCGCTTCGAGGAATTAAAGCTGGAGCATGAGATCGGCCCGCTGAAGATCAAGATCTCGGGCTGCATCAATGCCTGCGGGCATCACCATGTCGGCCATATCGGCATTCTGGGCCTCGACCGGGCTGGCGTGGAAAATTACCAGATCACGCTTGGCGGTGACGGCACCGAGGATGCGGTGATCGGCGAACGCGCCGGGCCGGGCTTTGCCTATGACGAGATCACCGACGCGATCGAGCGCATCGTCCGCGCCTATCTGGATGTCCGCGAGGACGAGGCCGAGACCTTCCTGCAGAGTTATCGCCGCCTTGGCGCGCAGCCGTTCAAGGACGCGCTTTACCCCAAAGAGGACAAAGCCGATGCCGCTTGAAGCCCCGCTGCCCCCAGTTGCGGAACGGGTCCGGCAACTGAACGATCGCTACCGCCATCACGGTGCCACCGTTGTACTAGAACGCGCTCTGACCGATCCTCAGGTCGGCAGCATTGCGCTGGTTTCGTCCTTCGGGGCGGAATCGGTCGTGCTGCTGCACATGCTTTCGGTGATGGACCGCAGCAACCCCGTTCTGTTTCTCGATACCGAGATGCTGTTTCCAGAAACGCTGGCCTATCAGGTCGAGGTGACCGAAAAGCTCGGTCTCAGCAACGTGCAGGTGATCCGGCCCGACCGCGATGAAACCTTCGTTTCCGATCCTGATGGGCAAATGCACCGCAGCAACCCCGATGCCTGCTGCGCCTTGCGCAAGACGGTTCCGCTGCAAAATGCGCTGGTCGGCTACGATGCCTGGATCACCGGGCGCAAGCGGTTTCAGGGCGCGAAACGAATGGAACTGGATTTCTTCGAAGCCGAGGCGGATCTGCGGATCAAGGTCAATCCGCTGGTTCATTGGACCAGAGACGATGTGCAGGACTACATGATCAACAACCGCCTGCCTCGACACCCGCTGGTGTCGCGCGGATATCCGTCGATTGGCTGCGCGCCTTGCACATCCGCAGTCATACCTGGCGAAGATCCACGCGCCGGGCGCTGGCGCGGTCGCGCCAAGGACGAATGCGGCATCCACTTCGTGAACGGCAAACTGGTACGCACCAGCCTGCCGGTAGGAGCAGAAATATGAGCGTGGTCGTGACCGATACCGGTTTTAGCCGCGATGGCTGGCTTGCGGGTTACGTCACTGCAGATCAGTTGGCAGCCAATTCCCGCAGCCCCGTCGCGCTTGATCTCGAGCCCGATGCAGACGTCGAAGCGCTTGCCGGAAAGTTGGCCGATGTCGCACTGATCCGGGTGGCCTTCCCGAACTTCGCCGATGGCCGAGGCTTCACGGTCGCGCGGCGGCTGCGCTTGATGGGGTATAATGGCCAGTTGCGCGCTGCAGGCCATGTCATTGCCGACCAATACGCAATGGCGCGGCGGTCGGGCTTTGATGAAGTCGAGATAAACGACGATCTTGCCGCCCGTCAGCCAGAGGATCAATGGTTGGCCCGCGCGAACTGGCGCGAACATGACTATCAGTCGCGGCTGCGTGGGGCCTGAAGGGGTTCTAATATTTGGAAAATCGAATTAGAGAGAGGTCGGGCTTTGCGCCCGGCAATGCAAAATGAACGATGTGACACCCGTGAACGACGTAACCGCCACCAAGCTACCTACACTTCCCGATGCGCAGACAGTGACCAACGTGCATCACTGGACCGACCGCTTGTTTTCCTTTCGGGTGACGCGACCGCCGAGCCTGCGGTTTCGTTCGGGCGAGTTCGTGATGATCGGCCTGCTGGGCGACAACGGCAAACCGCTGCTGCGCGCCTACTCTATCGCCTCGCCCAGTTGGGACGAGGAACTTGAATTTTACTCGATCAAGGTCCAGGACGGTCCGCTGACTTCAAGGCTGCAGCATATCCAGCCAGGCGATCAGATCATCCTTCGGCCCAAACCAGTCGGCACCTTGGTGCTCGACGCGCTGCTGCCGGGAAAGCGGTTGTGGTTCTTCGCGACCGGCACCGGCATTGCGCCGTTCGCCAGCCTGATGCGCGACCCGGAGACCTACGAGCGTTACGACGAAGTCATCATGATGCATACCTGCCGCGACTTGGCAGAACTGGATTACGGGCGGCAACTGATCGAGAGCTTGCCCGACGATCCACTGATCGGCGAATTTGTGGCCGGCAAACTGCGCTATTATCCGACAACGACGCGGCAAGACAGCGCGAAGATGGGCCGAATCACTGACAACCTCACCTCTGGCAAGGCATTCGCCGATCTCGGAGTGTCTGGTATCGACCCAGAGCATGACCGGGCTATGGTTTGTGGCTCGCTAGCGTTCAACACCGACATGAAGTCGGTGCTGGAAGGCTTCGGCCTGCGCGAAGGCGCCAATTCGGAGCCGGCAGAATACGTCGTGGAAAAGGCCTTCGTCGGCTGACGATTGGCAACCAACGCAAAAGGCCGCGCGAATTGCGATCGCGCGGCCATCTTCGTTCATAGTAACAGAACTACGGGTTCAGGACGGCCTTGACCCGGTCGAGAACCGCCGAAAGCAGCTCTGGGCTGTCCTTGGCGCGCTCCAGCGCGGTCTTGATCGTGGTCTTTTCCTGATCCGAAAGGTTGGTTCCATCAATCAAGGCTGACACCTTTTCGAGATCGAAGTTTTCCGGCGTAAGCAGTTCCTCTGTCGATAGCGCTTCGGCAGAGCCCTCGACAGCGTCGGCAGCACCTTCAACCGTGTCTGCGGTTGCGTCGGCAGCACCTTCTACCGCGTCCGCGGCGGCGTCCGTTGCAGCAGCAGCTTCTTCCGCAGCTTTTGCGGCCGCTTCTTCTGCCGCTTTGGCTGCAGCTTCGGCTTCGACCCTGGCAGCCTCTTCCGCGGCCTTCGCCTCTTCTGCGGCCTTCGCAGCGGCTTCCTCGGCCGCCTTTGCTGCCGCATCTGCTTCAGCCTGGGCGGCTTCTTCCAGCCTCGTGGCCTCTTCCATCGCCGCCTGTTGCTGCTGTTGATTGTAGATGAAATAGCCGCCGGCTGCGATCGCCAGAATCACTAGTCCAATGATCCAATTCTTGTTCATCACTCTGTCCTTATTCGCCATGGTAATCCGCGTTACCTCGGAGGCGCATATGGCAGAAGGGTCGCCCGAAGTGAAGGGCAAGCCCGCATGCTTGGTCACTATCTGTCCGTTTCCGCCACTATCCGGTTGAAAGACCTTGCGTCTCGCCCTATTTTTCAGCGCCGAACCGCTTAACAACCAAAGGAATAGCGCTATAGCCCGCAGACCCCACAACGCCCCGCCGGTGCGTGACACTGGCCCCAAGATCAACGACCGCATCCGCTCATCGGAAATTCGCCTGATCGGCGCGGATGGTGAGAACGTCGGTGTCGTCACACCCGCCCGCGCGATGGAAATGGCCGCAGAGGCAGGTTTAGACCTCGTCGAGATTTCGCCCAATGCGGAGCCCCCGGTCTGCAAGATCATGGATTTCGGTAAATTCAAGTACGAGACGCAGAAGAAGGAGGCCGAAGCGCGCAAGAAGCAGAAGATCATCGAGATCAAGGAAATCAAGTTTCGCCCCGGCACGGACACGCATGACTACGAAGTCAAAATGCGCAATGTCGTTAAGTTTCTTGAGAACGGCGACAAGGTGAAAATCACCCTCCGGTTCCGCGGTCGCGAGATGGCGCATATGGAACTGGGACGCGAGCTTTTGCACAGAATATCGACCGATCTGGAAGAAATCGGCAAGGTCGAGTCGATGCCCAAGCTGGAAGGTCGCCAGATGGTGATGATGATCGGGCCCGTCAGGTAACCGCAAAACAACGCGAATTTGAAGCTAGAAGCTCCCGTTTTTCGGGGGCTCTTCCTTTTTAACCATCCGATAGACGAACGCTGGCATCGCCCCCGTCGGAGTCTGGCCTGACCTTACGCTTTGCGAAGCCGCTGGGTCATCTCGGCCATAATGGCGATCGCGATTTCAGCGGGCGACCGTGCGCCGATCGCAAGGCCAACCGGGGCATGGATACGAGCAATCTCTTCCTCGGAGAATCCCGCGTTGGTCAGACGCTCCACTCGTTTTGCATGAGTCCGCTTGGATCCAAGACTGCCAAGGTAGAATACCTCCGAATGCAAAGCCGTGATGATCGCCGGATCGTCAATTTTTGGGTCATGGGTCAGCGTGACCACTGCCGTGCGGGGATCCAGACTGCGCGATGTGAGGGCCTCGTCGGG
The DNA here is from genome assembly GCA_037968535.1 of Paracoccaceae bacterium. GTDB lineage: Bacteria > Pseudomonadota > Alphaproteobacteria > Rhodobacterales > Rhodobacteraceae > JAHEAO01. The sequence continues at coordinate 977 of JBBKVT010000200.1, read as the reverse complement.
CCAATCGTTCAGGATGGTTTCGCCGGGAAACCGGGCCGCTGCGCCAAATGCCTCGCGCGGATCGATCAGCAGGGCGTCATACCCCGCGATCCGGGCCATTTGCATCAACGGCTGGGCGATATGGACGGCGCCCACGACCATCAGCCGCAACGGCGCATTGTGGATGGCGATGAAGACCGAGCCCTCAAACCCCGACTGGTCGGCGCGAAACCGCTCTGCAACCAGTGAGCCAATGCCGGGATCAGACGCGTCTGCGAGCCGTCGCTGCCAGCTTTCTGTGTCGACGACATAGGCCAATGCACGACGTTCCGCGCGTGCCTCACAGATACCCTGCAATAAATCTTCCGGCAGGGCAGAACCGACCGGTTCCACCAAAATTCGGATCGTGCCACCGCAGGCAAGCCCGACTGCAAAGGCGTCGTCATCGCTGATGCCGTATATCAAGAGACGCGGCTTGCCGTCTTCCAGCGCTTCCTGCGCCTCGACGACCACCGCACCCTCAACGCAGCCCCCTGAAACGGAACCCGCCATCTCGCCGGCCCCTGACACGGCCAGTTGGCTGCCAACGGGCCGCGGGGCTGAACCCCAGGTTTCCACCACCGTTGCAAGCGCGACACCCCGGTCCGCACGGTGCCAGGCAAGCGCAATTTCAGGAATATCGTCAAAGCCGAGAGCCATCTTGCGGCGATCCTAGTTAGCCAACCCATCTGCCTTCAGCATAAGGCAATTCTTAACGGTTCAGAAGAGACTCCGCGTACAGCAAGACTCAATGGCCAACCTTCTTGGTCTTGCGGCAAAAAAAGGGCGGCCCAAACCGGACCGCCCCTTTATAGTCTTAACAGCCCTTACCTTGAAGCAGTCTGGATCCCCAGAAGCGGCGTGATGCGGCGAACCGCGACCCGCCGGTTGGCGCGGATATCGCCTTCGCTAGCGACCTTGAGGTAGCTTTCGCCATATCCCTGCACGACCATGTTTTC
>JBBKVT010000199.1:0-5481 GCA_037968535.1 Paracoccaceae bacterium | reverse complement strand
ATGGATCGCGACCGGATGGCGGATTATCAGGCGATGGTGGCGGAACTGCGCAATGCGGGTATCCGGGCCGAGGTTTATCTGGGCAATCCGAAGAACTTCGGCAATCAGCTGAAATACGCGGACAAGCGCAACTCTCCGGTCGCGGTGATCGAGGGCGGCGATGAGAAGGCGGCGGGCATGGTGCAGATCAAGGATCTGGTGCTGGGCGCGAAGATCGCCGCAAGCGCCACCCACGAGGAATGGAAATCCCAGCCCGCGCAGTTCGAAGTGCCGCGCGCCGATCTGGTTGCCGAAGTACGCCGCATCCTTGCAGGCGACAGGTGATGCCGACCAAGGCGGAAGTCCGGGCCGAGGCCGAGCGGCTGCAGGCGCGGTTTCTGAAGGCGGGCGCAGTGGCGGTCGAGACCGACATCCTGCAACCTGCTGACACGCTGCTGGATCTCTACGGCGAGGACATTCGCGCCCGTGCCTTCGTGACACACGACCCGCTGAATGGCGAACAGATGCTGCGCCCGGATTTTACTGTGCCGGTGGTTCAGATGCATATGGCGGACGGCGCGGAACCTGCACGCTACACCTATATGGGTGAGGTCTTTCGACGTCAGGAAAGCAGCAGCCAGCGCGCGCGCGAATACATCCAGGTGGGCTACGAGGTGTTTGACCGCAGCGATCCGGCGGCAGCAGATGCTGAGGTGTTCGCGCTGTTCGCAGACCTGCTCGCGCCCCTGAACCTGAAGGCGACCACTGGTGATATCGGCATCCTCATGGCCGCGGTGGCCGGGCTTTCTACGACCGAGCGGCGCAAGGCCGCGCTGTCGCGCCATATCTGGCGACCGCGGCGGTTTCGTGCGCTGCTGGACAGATTCGGCGGCCGAGCGCCGGTTCCGCCGACCCGAGAGGCGCTGCTGTCCGAGGCCGACCCACTGGCGCGTGCGACCCAGTTGATCGGAATGCGCACCTTCGAGGAAGTCGCCGACCGCGTGTCTGCCCTGCGTGAGGATGCCGCCGAGCCGCCGATCAGTTCCGCACAAGTGGAATTGCTGGACGACATCCTGCGCTTGCGCGCCAGTTGTTCCGACGCGCTGGAGCATCTGCGCGATCTGTCCGTCGACATGCCAGCGATCAGCCATGCTGTCGCGCGGATGGCGCGGCGGATGGATGCGCTGGACCAACGCGGGGTCGAGGTCGGCAAGCTGGATTTTGAAGCGAGCCACGGCCGCACCTCGATGGAGTATTACGACGGGTTTGTCTTCGGGTTCACGTCGGAAGGGCGACCTGATCTGCCGCCGGTTGCAACGGGGGGACGCTATGACGCGCTGACCCGGGTGCTGGGGCAGGGCCGCTCGATCCCGGCGGTGGGCGGGGTGATCCGGCCAGCGGTGGTCCTGCGATTGCAGGGGGCCGCCGCATGAGCATCAAGCTGGGCGTGCCGTCCAAGGGGCGGCTGATGGAAAAGACGTTTCAGTGGTTCGGCGCGCGCGGGATCGGACTGCGGCTTGCGGGCGGCGACCGCGAATATGCCGGGGCGGTCGAGGGAATAGCGGATGTGGAATTGGTGCTGCTATCCGCGGGCGAGATTCCGCGCGAACTTGCGGCGGGCCGAATTCATCTGGGCGTGACCGGATCCGACTTGGTCCGCGAAAAGCTTGCGAGCTGGGATTTGCAGGTCGAGCCCCTCGCGGAAATGGGCTTCGGTCATGCCGACCTGGTGCTGGCGGTGCCATCGGCCTGGGTCGATGTCGACACGCTTGACGATCTGGACGCCGCCGCGGCGCAGTTCCGGGCGCGGCACGGATTTCGGCTGCGGATCGCGACCAAGTATCACCGGCTGGTCCGCGACTTCTTGCGGGACAACGGCGTGGCCGATTACCAACTGGTCGACAGCCAGGGCGCCACCGAAGGCACCGTGAACAACCTGACCGCCGAGGCCATTGCCGACATAACCTCGACGGGCGATACGTTGCGCGCGAACCATCTGAAGATGTTGGCTGATGGCGTGATCCTGAATTCCCAGGCCACGCTGTTTCGCGCGCGCAATGTGGAACTTTCGGACGCCGATCGGAAGGTGCTGACGGAGATGCAGCGACTTCTGAAGCTATAGTCATCTGCAGCGTCCAAGGCGTCGCATGCGCGGAAATTTGCCCTATTTGAGCCCGCCGACGGGTCGGATTATGCCGACAGCGGTTTTTGTCGTTGGGCGGTGGGAACTAACGTGCAGTTGTCAGGTTTTTCGGCAGTGAACAGCGCACGGTGCGCTGGTGTAACAAGGAGAGTAACCATGAAGTACCTTGGTTTCAAAATGGCGGCTGCCGGTCTTGCATTGTCGGTTGCCGGTCCGGCGTTGGCGCAAGATACCGCAGTTGATCCTGCGACATTCACCTGCGGCGAGTTCGTCGCATTGGATGCGGATGCCCAGGCTTCGGCTGCCGCGACTCTGAAGACATCCGCCATGTCGAGCGAAAGCTCGACCGATACCAGCGCCTCTGTCACGGGTAGCAGCGACGCGCCCGCAGTCGACGGCAGCACGGATGCTGGTTCGACAACAGGTTCCAGCGACACGGCCGCGTCCACCACGGCGGATGCCAGTGCGATGGCCAATCCGGACGTGGATACAGTCAAAACTGCTTGCGAGGGCAATGACGACATGCTTGCCGCTGACGCAATGGCTGCGAACTAACACAACGTTCGATATCGTCAAACCGACGGCGGCATCTGATCAGCGGGTGCCGCCTGTTTTTTTGCAACCTGTTTAACGAACCCCGATGTCTGCCAATGCCTGGCTTAGCTGGGCGGGCAGATTGGTTTCTGTTGCCCGAGAGGCGCGGAGATCACGCGGGGCGTCACTCGGCGACAGGTAACGCCAGCCCTGGAACGGACGGCGGGGGGCCGCTTCGGTCAGCACGACCTCGGGATCCATGACGATACCGCAGCGCAGGATCCCGTCGGCGCCTTCGACCGGGTCAAGCCGCAAGATACGCTGGCGGCACTGGATCACCCCCTTGACCACCCAGTAGAGCGAGCCGCCGCTGAGAAGCTCCGCTTCCCGCTTTGGCCACATCCGTGTCGTGTGCCGGCGTTCACCGGTCGGATACGGCGACGGATGCGTGCTGTGCCAGTGGATGAGCTCATCGACTTCGGAAACGCCGACACAGAGCTTTACCAGATTTATGTATTCTGCCAATATGACACCCCCAAGTGTTGCCATGCAGGATAGCCCAAATCCAGTTGTAATCAACCTGGATGGCGTTCCTGTCCACTGAATCCGAAGCAGATGGAACCAGATATGAGTCGATTCGCCACCCCAATTGCCGAACAGATCTGGGACATGAAGTATCGCCTGAAAGAGGCGGACGGAACGGCGTTGGACAAGACCGTCGAGGATACCTGGCGCCGGATTGCGCGGTCTTTGGCATCTGTTGAGAAAGATCCAGCGGCTTGGGAAGACAAGTTCTACGGCGCGCTGGAGGATTTCAAGTACCTGCCCGCTGGTCGGATCACCGCGGGGGCCGGGACCGACCGGTCGGTGACCTTGTTCAATTGCTTCGTCATGGGCACGATTCCTGACAGCCTCGTCGGTATTTTCGAGGCGCTGAAAGAGGCTGCACTCACGATGCAGCAGGGCGGTGGCATCGGCTACGATTTCTCGACCATTCGACCCAAGGGCGCGGACGTAAAGGGCGTCGCGGCGGATGCCTCTGGCCCCTTGTCGTTCATGGATGTCTGGGACGCGATGTGCCGCACGATCATGTCGGCGGGGTCACGGCGTGGCGCGATGATGGCGACGATGCGCTGTGATCATCCGGATATTGAGGATTTCATCACCGCCAAGTCGGACGCCGCACGACTGCGCAACTTCAATGTTTCGGTTCTGGTCACAGATGCGTTTATGGAAGCCGTGAAGGCGGGCAAGTCATGGGACCTAGTGTTCGAGGGCAAGGTCTATCAGACCGTCGAGGCGCGCGATCTGTGGAACCGGATCATGAAATCGACCTACGATTTCGCTGAACCGGGCGTGATCTTCATCGACCGTATCAACCAGATGAACAACCTGAACTATTGCGAGACCATCGCCGCGACCAACCCCTGCGGCGAACAACCCCTGCCGCCTTATGGCGCGTGTCTGTTGGGGTCCGTCAACCTCGCGCGGCTGGTGTCAAAGCCGTATGAGGCGGGCGCGAAACTGGACGCGGGGGCGCTGGACGATTTGGTGCGGGTCGCAATCCGGATGATGGACAACGTGGTGGATGCCTCGCGTTTTCCGCTGCCGCAACAGGCCGAAGAGGCGCGGAACAAGCGCCGGATCGGGCTGGGTGTCACGGGGTTGGCCGATGCGCTGCTGATGCTGGGGCTGCGCTATGGATCCGAAGAAGCGGCGGCGCAGACCGAGGCGTGGATGAAGGCGATTGCGCGGTCGTCCTATCTGGCATCGGTCGATCTGGCCAAAGAGAAGGGCGCGTTCCCGTTGTTCGACGCCAAAGGATATCTCGCTTCGGGCAACATGATGCAGATGGACAAGGATGTGCGTGATGCGGTCAAGAAGCACGGCATCCGCAATGCGCTGCTGACCTCGATCGCGCCGACGGGGACGATCAGCCTTTACGCGGGCAACGTCAGTTCCGGCATCGAGCCGGTTTTTGCCTATGCCTACACCCGCAAAGTGCTGCAAAAGGACGGCTCGCGCACCGAGGAGGAGGTGGTCGATTACGCTGTGCAGATGTGGCGCGACAAGTTTGGCGACAAGGCACTGCCCGACTACTTCGTGAACGCCCAAACGCTGCCGCCGCTCGACCACGTGCGGATGCAGGCAGCGGCGCAGAAGTGGATCGACTCCAGCATTTCTAAGACGATCAACTGCCCCGAGGATATCAGCTTTGAGGCGTTCAAGGACGTCTACATGGAGGCCTGGGACACCGGTTGCAAAGGCTGCACGACCTACCGACCGAATGCGGTGACGGGATCGGTGTTGAGTGTGGCGGAGGAACGGCCCTTCGAAGCCAAGAAAGTTTACTCAGCAATTAGGGTCTTCGCGGACAGATCGAATATGTCGGATCGTGCATTGTCGCTGAAGGCTGGGTTGGGTGCGGGATATCTTCACTCGATAAAGAATGAAGAGAAGTCACCGACGATCTCTTCGTTGACGAAAATCGCAGCGGCGCTGGAGGTTCCTGTCTCTGTTCTCGTTGACGAAAACAATCCCGAAGCCATCGCCACCTCTGACGCAGAGCCACAGCACCCTCATGGCGACATCATCTACATCTCCGAACCGCTCGACCGGCCACAGCAGCTTGAGGGCAATTACTACAAGCTGAAATGGCCCGACAGCGAGCACGCAATCTACATCACCATCAACGACATCGTCATCTGCGGTCACCGGCGGCCGTTCGAGGTGTTCATCAACTCCAAGAACATGGAACATTTCGCCTGGACCGTTGCCCTGACCCGGATGATCTCGGCAGTGTTCCGGCGCGGCGGCGACGTGTC